>JAISZL010000043.1 GCA_031269245.1 Synergistaceae bacterium
CTTAAAACTCGACGTTTTTTTCCAAAAAGTCACACAAGAGAGCAAGAACACTTTCAATCCTAATGAGATCAACCGCTTCCTTACATACGCGAGAATCCTTGATCCGGATTCTAAACATGGCACATTTGACAACCTTAACAGTTACTACGAGCAGCCAGACTTCGAATATGTGCATATACTGAGGACGATGGACATCCTCCAGAGCAACTATGATGAATATCTGAGGCATTTATTCCACTACAGTAACAGCATAGTCGCCAGAGACACATCAGTGTGCTATTTCGATTGCACAAACTACTACTTTGAGATTGAAACCGACGATGATGACTATGTGGACGAAGTGACGGGAGAGACACTTAAGGGATTCCGCAAATATGGTCCATCAAAGGAGCATCGCCCGAACCCTCTGGTTCAGATGGGGCTATTCATGGACTCCAGGGGTATTCCCCTGTCCATGTGCATCAACTCCGGCTCTGACAATGAGCAACTCTGCGCCGTGCCAGCCGAGAAGCAGATGACTAAGACGCTGAACGGGAAGCGATTCATTTACTGCGCCGATGCCGGACTTGGTTCCATGGGAATACGGAAATTTAATTCCATGAGAGGAAGAGCATTTATCGTGACCCAGTCCATCAAGAAGTTGTCCGATGTGTTGCAAAGAGCTGTATTCAACGACTACGACTATAGGCTGTTGTCTGACAATAGGAATGTAAGCATTGAATGGATGAAAATTTTTGACAGAAACGAAGAGGGTAACCGCGCTTACTATAACGACAGCGCATATAAAGTCATAGCAGCCGACCGGGCCGTTGATGTCGGGTTGTACGATGAAGTAATCTCAAAAAACGGCAAGGTAAGAAAAGTTAAATCAAAAGCTATGCTTAAGCAACGCCTGATTATCACTTTTTCGCGAAAAATGCTGGAATACCAGCGGTATATAAGGAATCGTCAGATAGCACGCGCCAAGAGGCTTCTGGAACGCAGGGATCCTGATTCCATAAAAAAAGGGCCTCATGATGTCACCAGATTCATAAAGAGGATATCGACATCAAAATCCGGAGAGAAGGCAATCGATACCTACACAATCAACGAAGCCGTAATACAAGAAGAAGAAAAGTACGACGGGTTTTACGCGATTGCCACAAACCTTGAGGACGCTCCGAAATCCATCGTTGAAATCAGTTCAAAAAGATATAAAATCGAAGACTGTTTCAGGGTTTTAAAGACCAACTTTTCAGCACGACCTGTTTATCATCGCAAAAGGGAGCGAATCACAGCCCACTTTATGCTCTGCTACACAGCTCTGCTCATCTATAGGCTCTTGGAGGCTAAGCTGGATGACTATGGGAAGCATTTTACCATCGAATCGGTATTGGGGACTCTAAAAAACATGAATGTGGCTAATGTCCATGATCTGTATTATATGGCCACTTACAACGGATCTCAGGTATGCACCGCATTTAATGACCTTTTTAGTCTTGGTTTGGACAGACGTTACTACCAACCCAAAGACCTGAATAAAAAAATTAAAAATGTTTTGAGATAACAGTTTTACATACAACATTTTTTGGCACACTAAAAAGAGACGAAAACCCGGTATCCATGCGGCTTTTGTCTCTTTTTTTATTCAGCAAGTGTCGAGAATGGGATCATATATAGCCGCCGGCCGGAGGGGGCGAGTTCACAAAAAGGCCCGGGGAAACGGCATCCCGCGCAAAAGCGCCCCCTTGCGCGGAAAACGGTCATTCCGCCCCTTCGGACGAGTTTCCTTTTTTATTTTTACGCTCGGCCCTCATCTGGAATTTCTTTGCGTGAGGATCCCCGTGAGTGGGGACTATGCAGATAAAGGAGAAATCGCCGTCCCCTATATTCCTGAATATGTGGCGGACGCCGCGGGGCACCCTGGCCCAGCTGCCCTGCGGGAGATCGTAGTGATCCCCCTCCGCATCGACTTCGCCGTGCCCGCCAATAGAGATGAGAAAGTGATCCCAGTCGTGGGAGTGCTCCGGGATCGATTCTCCCTCGGGCAGGATGAAATATCTGGCGCAGTAATCATCCCAGCCGTTCTTCGTCCAGAATACGTTTCTTTTTACCACCCCCGGCGCGAGGGCCGACGCGTCGAGAGTTTCGATGTCCTCCAGCCTGCCCCAGTTCGCTTTGCTCATCACAGTTCCCCCCTCGCTCACAGTCTGCCGTCCTCCCGCGGGCCATCCGCCTAGGTACAATACGCCCCGGCCCGAAGGGATGATTTGACGCCTTTACAGCACTGTTATTATACATTATACATAAAATCGATCTTGCCCATTGCGCCAGTTCGAATAGAATATGCAGTAAACTTTAACGCGGAGCCGGAAGGGGCTGGAACGATGACGGTACGTTCGAAGATAATTCTGGACTGCGACCCGGGGCACGACGACGCGGTCGCGATACTCATGGCGGCAGTGCATCCCTCGCTGGAGCTGGCGGCGATAACAGTTTCGGCGGGCAATCAGACGCTCGAGAAAACCGCGCGCAACGCGCTGAACGTGGCTTCCGCCAGCGGCAGGTGCGCGAACGTTCCCGTGGCGGCGGGAATGTCCCGCCCGATAGTGCGCGAACAGGTGACGGCGGGGGAAATTCACGGGGCGAGCGGATTGGACGGCCCTGTCTTCGGGCCGCCGGAGATATCCCTGGATCCACGTCACGGAGTGGACCTGATCATAGAGCTCTTGATGGCCTCCGACGGGGATATCACGCTGGTCCCGACCGGGCCTCTCACGAACGTCGCCGCGGCCCTTCGCAGGGAACCCCGCATAGCCCCCAAGATAGAGCGCGTCGTCCTGATGGGGGGAACGTACCAGCTGGGCAACGTCACCCCGTCCGCCGAGTTCAACATATACGCCGACCCGGAAGCGGCGCACATAGTATTCACCTGCGGGAGGCCGATAGTCATGATGGGGCTCGACGTGACGAGGAAGGTCCGCGCCTCGGCCGATGTCATAGCGAGAGTGCGGTCGCTGGGCAGCTCACAGGCGGCGCTATTTTCCGAGATGATGGAGTTCTTCGCCGGGACGCAGAAAGAGCTGTACGGCTGGGACAGCCCCCCGCTGCACGATCCCGTGACAGTGGCGTGGCTCATCGACCCCGGCTGTGTCACGCTCAAAGAGATGAAAGTCGAGATAGAGCTGAAGAGCGAACTCTGCTACGGGCGCACTTCCTGCGATTTCTTCGGACACTGCAAGGGCGGACGCCTCACGTTCGACACCAGCGGCGCGCTGGCGCGTCCGGCCGGACCCAACGCGCAGGTCGCGGTGGACATCGACGCGGACCGCTTCTGGGACATTCTGTACGATACGTTCGCCTTATATACAAAATAAAGGAGTTTTTAAAAAGTGATGGACGCTCGGCGTATAAAAAAGATAAAGGATATGGCGCGGAACTTGGCGCCGGAGACAGTGGATATCCGAAGACGTCTGCACGCCCGCCCGGAACTGGCGTGGCGGGAAATAGAGACGAGCGGGTATGTGGAACGGCGCCTGGCCGAACTGGGGCTCACGGACATAAAGCGCGGTTTCGGGGGGACCGAATCCGGAGTGACCGCCGAGATACGCGGCAGCCAGGCGGGCCCCTGCGTCGCGCTTAGGGCCGATATGGACGCGCTGCCAGTGCGGGAGGAAAACGACGTCCCGTACCGCTCGCAAAACGAGGGGACTATGCACGCCTGCGGACACGACGGACACGTCGCGATACTTCTTTCGGCGGCCAAAATACTGGCGTCGATGTCGCCGGAACTGCCCGGCAGGGTGAGGCTGATATTCCAGCCGGCCGAGGAGACCGGACTCCCCTCCGGCGCCGCGGAAATGATAGAGGAGGGGGTTCTCGACGGCGTGGACTCCATAGGCGGGCTGCACCTCTGGTCCTTTGTAGAGACCGGAAAGGTGCAGTGGAGAGCCGGGCCGGTCATGGCGTCGTCGGACAGGCTCAGCGTGACGATCAGGGGCAGAGGAGGGCACGGAGCCATGCCTCACGCCGCGGTCGACCCGACAGTGGCCGCCGCGAGCTGCATCGGCGCGGTGCAGACCATAACCAGCAGGGAGATAGACCCGATCGACACGGCGGTAGTGTCCATAGGAAAGATATCGGCGGGAGACACGTTCAACGTGATCCCTGACAGCGTCGGCATAATGGGAAGCCTGCGCTCGTTCAACCCGGACGTGAGAGGAAAAATGGAAGAGCGCCTGCGCAGGATCGCCTGCGGCATCGCCTCGGCCTACCGCTGCACGGCCGAAACAGAAGTGACATATATGCTGCCCTGCGTCGTAAACGACCCGGGCGTCACGAACCTGCTGAAGGAGACCGCCCTGGCGGTCGTCGGCCCCGATATGACCGAGGAAAGCCCCCCTCTGATGGTCTCGGAGGACTTCGGAGCATACCTGGAGCGGGTACCGGGGACGTTTTTCTTTGTGGGAGCGGGCAATAAATCTAAAGGTGCGGACCACCCGCACCACTCGCCCCGCTTCAACATCGACGAGGACGCGCTCGCGGAAGGCGCCGCGATGATGGCCTCCTTCGCCCTTGCGGCCATGGAAAACCCGCGAGGGTGAGAAAAACCGCGGGCTTCTTCCCGTACCCTGCGGGGTCTGGGAGGAAGCCCGAATGTCCGGACGTATTTATTATTTATTGACCGCTCAGTCAGTACCTGAACCTGTAACCCGCGCCCCAGACAGTCTGGATGTGCCCCGGATATGACGGGTCTTTTTCTATTTTTTCCCGGAGCCTGTTTATGTGGACGGCCACAGTGGCAGTGTCCCCCAGAGAATCCATCCCCCATATACGCTCGTAGAGGGACTCCCTGCTATAGACCACGTCGGGGTTGGAGGCCAGGAACAGGAGCAGTTCGTACTCCCTGTTTTTCAGCTCTATCTCCCGCTCGTCTACGTATACCCGTCTCGATTTCGTATTTATCCGGACGTTGCCGGCGTGGAGTTCGTCCTGGAAGGACGGCGCTCTGCCCGTCAGCCGCTCGTACTGGGCCAGGTTCGCTTTCACCCGCGCTACCAGCTCCGTCGGGGAAAAGGGTTTCGAGATGTAGTCGTCCGCTCCGAGGCCCAGCCCCCGGATCTTTTCCGAGTCGAGGGTCTTGGCCGTGACCATCAGTATCGGGACGTCCACTTTGTCCCTTATCCGTTTCGTTATCTCGTAGCCGTCCAGCCCCGGTAGCATGAGGTCGAGCAGTATGAGGTCGTATTTCCCCGAGACGGCTTCGCTGAGGCCGTCGCCGCCGTTGTCCGCGATGACGCACTCCATCCCGTTTATCTCGAGAAAATCACGCTCGATCTCAGCTATCGATCTGTCGTCCTCCACTATGAGGATGCGCTTTGCTCTCACAATTCCATCACCCCGGCCGTCACGCGGGCGAGACCGGCAGCCTTATCACTATGGCAAGACCGCCCAGGTCGGATTTTCCCGCCTCTATCGACCCTCCGAAGTGACCTATCATCTTGGCGACTATGGCCAGCCCGAGGCCGCTCCCCTTGCTGGGATTGCTGCGGGACCCGTCCAGCCTGTAAAAGAGCCCGAACAGTTTGTCAAGGGCCTCGTCGGGCACCCCCGGGCCGTCGTCGGACAGATTCAGCACGGCGTATCCCTCCTCTACCGTCATGCTTATATCGAGGCGCGCGCGGTCTTTTGCCCTGTACTTCAGGCTATTTTCGAATATGTTGAAGAGCACGAATCGCATCTGGGCCGCGTCGACCCGAACATACGCCCTGGCCCCGCCGCCGGCGGTCTCAATCAGCAGACCCCGCGGCCCGTACTCCTCCGCCGCGGCAAGGGCCGTCTCGGACACTACGCTCCACAGCTCCACACGTTCCATGTGATACGGAAATTCGCCGGTATCGAGCTTGGCGAAGAGGAACAGAGTGTCGATTATGTGCTCCAGGTCGTCCGTCTTGCTCTTTATGGTGTCCAGGTAACGCCTCGCCGCGTCCGGAGTGGACGCTATCCCACGCTCCAACCCTTCCACATACGCTTTTACCGACGTCAGGGGGGTCCGCAGGTCGTGGGATATGCCCGCCACGAGTTCCCTCCGGCTCTGCTCGTCCTTTCTGCGCGCGGTCTCCACGTCGAGAAGCCTGTCCGCCATCCTGTTGAAATCGTCGCACACGGAGCTGAATTCGTCCTGCTCCCCGTAGGCGATCCGGAAGCCCAGGTTGCCGTCCCGTATCTGGCGCACCCCGTCCGTGAGCGTGTCCATCGCGTGCAGTATCCTCCTGAACACGAACTGGGTCAGGAAACGGTTCGTCAGGAGTATTATCAGGACGGAACAGACGAAAGAGAGTATCGTCCCTTTTAGCATCACGTCTCCGTAGTTGTTGTACATTCTGGCCAGCTTGAGCCCCTCGAACAGGACCGCCCGGTATTCGCCCACTCTCCAGACGCGGGCGGCGGTTCTGCCGAATATCACGGCGTCACCCTCCTCGGCCAGGGCGCGGTCCAGTATATCGTCGGGGGGCGATATCCGTACGCCGCTCACCATCTCGCCGCCCCGATACAGCACCAGCACTGGCCCTCTGCCGCCGAAACCGGCGTTGAACCCGCGGGCCTCAAATAGCATCGTCTCTATGTCCGCGCCCTCCTCACGCCAGCGCTCCGCCATTGTGTCCGCCCGCTCGGACGCCTCCATGAAGGAATTTCCTCCGCGCCGCCTGTCGTCCCTCAAACCCGCCAGTGTGGCGAAGACGTGGAGCCCCCCGTAGAACACCGCCAGGCTGACGACCAGCGGTATGACGATCATCAGGATGTTCGAGATGAAAAGCCGGCGCTTTATGTTCATCTACTCGAACCGCAGGGCGTCGATAGGACGCAGGGTCGAGGCCTTCCAGGCCGGATAAAATCCGAAGAATACCCCGACGAAGCACGAGAATCCGGCGGCGAGGGTCACCGCCCCGCCCGAGACGGACGTGGGCCAGTCCAATACCTGCGACACTCCCGCGGAGGCAGCGTAACCCAGCATGATGCCGATGACCCCGCCGGCGAGCGACAGCAGCATGGCCTCCAGCAGGAACTGAAGCCTTATGTCTAACGCCCGCGCGCCGATCGCCATGCGGATGCCTATCTCCCTCGTGCGCTCCGTGACCGAGACCAGCATTATATTCATGATGCCTATACCGCCTACTACGAGGGATATGGACGCCACCGAGCCCAGGAGCAGCGTCATGATCCTGGTCGACTGGGAGAGGCTGTTTATGACGTCGGTCATGTTGCCCAGCCGGAAGTCGTCCTCGTCGTCCGGCCCGATGCGGTGGCGCTGGCGCAGCAGGGCGCTGACCTCGTCCATGGCGCTCTGTATCATGCTGACGTCGCGGGCCTGAAGGTAGGCGCTGCTGAGTGAATCGCTGAAAGCCCTGCGGACCAGCCTGCGCTGCGCCGTGGTTATCGGCACGACCACTATGTCGTCCTGATCGGGTCCCATAGCCGACTGCCCCTTCGACGCAAG
This sequence comes from Synergistaceae bacterium, assembly GCA_031269245.1. Taxonomy (GTDB): domain Bacteria; phylum Synergistota; class Synergistia; order Synergistales; family Synergistaceae; genus JAIRKI01. Next base: position 7,478 of record JAISZL010000043.1, read on the forward strand.
CACGCCTACGACCTCGAAGGGGATACTGCTCACGCGAATAGTCTGACCTACCGGGTCCATGCCGCCGAATAATTCCCGCGCCACAGTCGAGCCCAGGACAGCCGTCTTGGCTGCGCTGCGCTCGTCGATGTCGTCGAGCAGACGCCCCCGCTCGGCGTGATACTCTCTGATGCTGAAAAATCCGGCCGTCGTCCCCGTGACGGAGGCCTGCCAGTTGCGGTTCTCGAATATTATCTGGGCGCTTGTGCTCACCTGCGGGGCAATCTCCAGGATGGACCAGCACTCCTCCTCTATCGCCCTGATGTCGGACAGGGTGAGCCGAGCCCCGCTGCCGGCGCTCTGACGGACGCCGCCCGAGCTGGGCGCCCCGGGGAGGACCATTATCATGTTGACTCCCATGCCGGATATGACGCCCTCCATCTGACGGCTTGCCCCGTTTCCGACCGCCACCATGGTTATGACGGCGCCGACCCCGATCACCACGCCCAGCATCGTCAGTATCGAGCGGGTCTTGTTCGCCCAGAGGGACGAAACAGCGGTCCTCAGGACTTCGAACATGCGGCCCGCCTCCCTTTTGGAGCACGTCGGACATCCTCGACGAGCCTGCCGTCCTTGAAGCGCAGCACCCGCGACGAATATTCCGCTATGTCCGGCTCGTGGGTGACCAGCACTATCGTGCGCCCCTCTCCGTTTATCTCCGTCAGCAGTTCCATTATCTCACCGCTGGTCTTAGTGTCCAGGTTCCCGGTCGGCTCGTCCGCCAGTATTATAGGCGCCTCGCCCACCAGGGCCCTCGCTATCGCCACGCGCTGCTGCTGGCCGCCGGAGAGCTGATTGGGCTTGTGCTTCATCCGCGGCGCCAGCCCCACCCGGTCCAGCGCCCGCTCCGCCCTGCGCGCCCGCTCGCCGGAATCCGCGCGGGCATACACGAGAGGAAGAGCCACGTTGTCGAGGGCAGACAGGCGCGGGAGCAGGTTGAATCCCTGGAAAACGAAGCCCAGAGCGGCGTTCCTGACATGGGCGAGGTCATCCCCCGAGAGCTTCGAGACGTCTCTGCCGTCCAGGATGTACGTCCCCTCCGTCGGCGTGTCGAGGCATCCTAGCATGTTCATGGTGGTGGACTTGCCGGAACCGGAGGGACCCATTATCGCGACGAACTCGCCCCTGTCGATGGAAAACGATACGCCGTCCAGGGCGCGGAGCTCCGAGTCTCCGGATTTATACGTCTTTACCAGATCTTTGACCTGGATGATCGGTTCGCTCATCGTCTGGTTCCGGCCGCGGCCGCTCCCTCCGACTCCCTGGTGAAGGCGACCGCGAGCTCCTGCCCCTCTTTCAGGACATCGAGCGCCTCCCCGCGAAGTTCGACCCAGGTCCTGTCGCTCACCCCGGTCTCGTATATGTCGACGCTGCCCGAGAGCTGGCCGTTCTCCACGAGCCACACCGTCTGGGCGGCTTTCCTGCCGTCCCCCGACATTCTCCTGCGGGGCATCATGAATAGGCCTCCCTGCTGATCCGACTCGGATTCCTCCTTCGATGAGCTAGCGGTCACTTCAGGAGGAGGGGTGAAACGAAGGGCCGCCGCGGGGACTTTCAGCACATCGTCCCTCTGCTCCGTCATGACCGATATGTTGGCCGTCATGCCCGGCATCAGTTTGTTCTCCTTGTTGTCCACCTTCAGTATCACCACGTACGTGACCACGTTGGATATGGTCTCGGGACTGAGGCGCTTCTGGGAAACCACTGCCTCGAAAGTGTCGCCGGGCCACGCGTCGAAACGGCATATCGCGCTCTGCCCCTCGGCAATGCTCCCTATATCCGCCTCGTCTATGTTCGCCTCCACCTGCATCTGCGTCAGGTCGCGTGCTATGGAGAACAGGGTGGGGGTCTGGAGGCTCGCAGCCACCGTCTGGCCCACGTCCACCTTGCGCGACACCACGACGCCGTCTATCGGGGAGATTATCTTAGCGTACCCGAGGTTCGTCTCCGCCTGTTTCAGAGACTCCCTGGCCTGCACCACCCTGGAGCCGGCTTCGGTCAGCGCCGCTTTCGCGAGGATGAGCTGAGTCTCGGCGCTCTCCATATCGCTTCTCGCTATCAGCTTGCGATCCCAAAGCTCCTTATTGCGGGCGTACGCGCGGGTGCTGTTTTCCACCTCCGCCCGGGCCTTCGCGACCCCGGCCTGAGCCACCGTCAGACTCGCCCTGCTCTCCTCCACTCTGGAGGCCAGCACGTCCGGATCCAGCACCGCCAAGAGCTGGCCCTTCTTCACCGGGCTGTTGAAGTCCACATACAGCTCATCTATCGTACCGGAGACCTGGGTGCCCACCTCCACCATCTCGAGGGCGTTCACGCTGCCCGTGGCGCTTATGCTGGAAGTTATTGACCCGCGAGTCACCGGCTGAGTCATGTAGACATATCTCGTTCCCTCTGGCTTGAAATACTGGTACGCCCAGTAGCCGGCCCCGGCCAGAATCAATATCGCAGTGAAAAATTTGATCGTTCTTTTCATGTACGCGCCCCCCTATTGAAAATCTACCCCGGTGGCTTTTTCGAGGTTTATCACAGCCATCTGAAAATCGTAAGCCGCCTGCTTGTTAGCTAAAATCGCGTCGGTATAGGACAAAAGCGCGTCCGTAACCTCCAGAGGATCCCCGACCCCCGTTTCGTAGCGTCCTTCGGCCATCCTGCGGTTCTCGAGCGCGTTCACCAGCGTCAGCTCCGATATCCTGATGCGCTCCAGCGCCTTTGTTATATCCGTCTTGGCCTTGCTCACATCGAGCATTATGTCCTGTTTCAGCTTTTCATGGGAGGCCTCCTGAGAGATCACCTGGGCCTGAGCTGTATCCAGCCTGGCCTTGGCCGCCCCGCCGTCGATTATGGGAACGGACAGCCTGAGCCCGGCGTTCCATCCCCTTTCCAGGTTGTAAATGTCGTCCCCGGCCCAGTCATAGCCGCCGGACAGGGAGACGGAGGGCGACGCGGAGCGGGCCTCCGAACTCAAGGACGAACGGCCCGCCATTATCCTGCGGGCGGAGGCGATGTAGTCCGACCGGTTCTCCAGGGCAAGGGATTCCGCCTCGTCCGCCGCGCCCTCGGGCAGGCTCAGTATGTCCATCTCTGTGACCGCTATCTCAAACTCCTCGTCCTGTCCAACGCCCATAGCGTTCGCCAGCGACGCCTTCGCGGTCTGTATGTTGGAAACCGCCTCCACCAAAGACAGCTGCGCGCCGCCAAGGTCTACTTCGGCCTTGGTCACGTCGTACCAGGGTTTTGCCCCCGCCTCGTAGAAACCCCTGGCCTGCTCCAGATGTTTTTCGAAGGCAGCCACCGAGTCCTTTCTCTGACGCGCCGTCTCCATGTTGAGCAGCAGAGTGAGGTAGGCGGATTTCACACCTGCCCGGACCCCGGACAGGGCGCCGAGCGCCTCAGCCTCCGACGCGGACAGGCTGTAGCGGGAGGCGTCGACGGCGTACTTGTTCCGGTTCGCGTCGTAGACCTTTATGCTGGCCGCGGCGCCCAGAGACAGCCTTGAACTTTCCCCCGCGGCGCTTCCGCTGCGGGTCCCGGAAGCGCTGCCTGAGACCTCGAGCCTGTCCGAGGCCACGCTCTGAGCGAGACGCCCTCGCTGGATAGCTGCGGACGCGTTCGCCCCCGCTATGTCGGGATGCCCGGACTCTGCCACCGCAAGACAATCCTCCAGCGTCAGCACCGGCGCCCCCTCCGAGGCTCCCGCCTCCGGCGGCGTCAAAAAAACCGCCGAGGCCAGGAACAAAGCGCATATGTTTCTGAATTTTACGGACGTCACATCTATCACCTCATTACCCGTATTCCGCTATGCCATATTAAGGCAGAGTTTTAAACAGGCAAGAGGCAAATGTTAAACAAAATATAAAATCTCGTGGGTGCAAGTGTGAATCGAAACGCGTTCCGCGCTGGTATAATCAAAAAATATAAGATGTATCTCCTATTCGTTTATATTCGGCGCGACCCATTCATATGGGATTCCGGCAAACGAGTTAAGAATTGCCTCAAAAATTATCCTCGCCCCATCGCACGGGACGGCCATGCCGATTTGCTTTCTGACGCTCTCTTTTGAGCCTTGAAATACATAATCGTCGGGAAAAGTCTGTAACCGCGCTCTTTCGCGGTTCGTAAGCGCGCGCGGTTCCGACCAATGATATATATGAGTACCGCCGCCTCCGCTTCCGGTTACGGTATAAGCCGGTTTATTGGGGTCAAGGCGTTTATATATCTGGCTGATTTTTGCCCCAGTCACATTGAGCCGCAAATCCTCGGGCAAGTCGGCAGTGAAAGCGTTTTCGCCGGCCTTGATATGCCGCAGCCGGCGAATGACTGTGACAGACTGGTTTGTAAGCTCGCTGTTAGGCGCTTCCGCCGGTATGGGAGGTTCTTCGATAGCGGCGCGGCAGGAATTGTCCTCTCTTACCCGTAAAGAAGCGGACGGCACCTTGAAGGCTATACCTTCTCCGTCTTTAATGCCGACAATTATTATCCTGTGTCTTGCCTGCGGAACACCGTATTCCTCAAACTTATACAGGTGAGGCGTCAGCGTATATCCGGCGGAACGCATATCATCGAGTATTTTCGCAAACGCTTTGCCGTAGTTTGCGCTGCGCAGACCACCCACATTTTCAGCAAGAAACCACTTAGGCTTAAATCGCTTTAACGCCGCGACCCCATACGAGTAAAGCGGTCCATAAACACCGCCCATGCCTTTTTGCTCACCGACAACGCTGTAATCGTTGCAAGGGAAACCAAACGCCAAGGCATCAATCTCACTGAGAGTATCCAGGTTCAATTTACGGATGTCCGCGCATATAACGCTGCTGTCCGCGCCCGGACAAATATTGCGAAGATAAGTGTTGCAGGTATCTCGGTCATAATCAGTCGCCCATTGGTGAATGATCCGATATTCCGGATCGTCAATTTCCGCGGTCACAGCGCCATAAGCTATGCCTCCCGGGCCGCAGAACAATTCACCAAGTCTGTACTGAGGCATACGCA
>JAISZL010000066.1 GCA_031269245.1 Synergistaceae bacterium
CGCCGACACGTTGCTCTCCGCCCTGCATAATCTGCTGGACGATGTCTCTGAGCACTCCGAATGAGAAACAGGGTAATACCAATTTGAAAACAAAGGTTTGAAGGGTGAAGCGTTAAAACAGGTTTTGACAACAGCTTCGGCCGCATCAAAAACAGCCTTGCGGATTGGCAGTCTTCGCCGAGGAGGACCAGTATGGAGAATCACCATCACACAATACTTTTTTCAATGTCGGCACTTTGTGAAAGTCGGGAGGCGAAAACATTTCAACCGCGCCATCCCTGTCACTCACGTTGGCTGTCGTTACCAAAACCGCATATGGCAACCCAAGCACGTCTACAGCTATGTGTACTTTGTCGAGTGTCGGGTATCCGGTGGGGTGTTATTCGGGCGTTGGGGGTGTTAGGTACTTGCGCAGCGTTGCCATAACCTCGTCGAAATTGAGCGGCTTGCCCACGTGGTCGTTCATGCCGGCCTGGAGGCATTTTTCTACGTCCTCGCGGAACACGTTGGCCGTCATGGCCACGATGGGGATCTCCGACGCGCCCGGCACGTCCAGGGCTCGTATGCGGCGTGTGGCCTCGTAGCCGTCCATGTCCGGCATCTGTATGTCCATGAATATGATGTCGTAGCGGTCCGGGTTCTCGCTGAACATCCGCACGGCTTCGATGCCATTTTCGGCGCATTCGACGCCCAGCAGGGTCGGCTCCAGAAGGGCCGTCACTATCTCCCTGTTCACGTCAACATCCTCGGCCAGCAGCACCCGGCGGCCGAGGAAGATCCCGCACTCGCCGGAGGAGGGCTCATTCGCCGCCTGCGAGCCTCCGCCCGCGAGGCACTCGTTGATGCAGTCCGCTATGGCCGACGGCAGGAGTGGTTTGGACAAAAACCTGGACACCCCGGCGGCCTTGGCCTCCTGCTCTATCGCGTCCCACTCCGTCGTGGAGAGGGTCATGACGACGGAGTGCTTGCCCGTGCCGTGAGTGTCTATCCACTTGGTGAGTTCCAGCCCGTTCATGCCAGGCAGCTTGAGGTCCACAAAATACACGTCGTAGTGGTCGTTTCTCCCGATCATGCCTATGGCCTCCTCCGCGCTCGCCGCTGCGTCGCACGTGATGTCAAACCTCTCGGCCGCCTCCTCGAAGTACCCGTGCGCTTCCTTCGCGCCGCCCACCGTGAGCAGCCGAAGGTTCTTCCACTTCCCCTTCGCGCCGCTGGAGGAGTCGCTCTTGTCCGGGGCTCGCTCCGCGTTTATGGTGAAGATGAATTTGGACCCTTGGCCCAACTCCGACTCGATCCATATCTCGCCGCCCATCATCTCCACGATGCGCTTCGATATCGCAAGCCCGAGCCCCGTCCCGCCGAACTTCCTCGATATGCCGTTGTCGGCTTGTTCGAAGGATTTGAAGAGCCTCGACTTCTGCTCATCGCTGATGCCTATCCCCGTGTCCGCGATCTCGATCCGTATGACGCACAGGCCGCCGGACTCGCTCTCCAAGCGCGCGCCGAGGCTTATGGAGCCGTGCTCCGGGGTGAATTTGACGGCGTTCGACAGCAGGTTCGTGATGACCTGGGCGAGCCTCTGGTCGTCCCCGATCAACATGCGGGGTATGTTCCTGTCGATGTGGGCCGCGAGGACCTGCTGCTTCTCATCGGCCCTGAAGTTTACGACGTTTATGACCTTCTGGATCATCTTCTCGAAGTCGAATTTGGCGGGCGAGAGGTTGAATTTGTTGGCCTCTATCTTCGATATGTCCAGTATATCGTTGATCACGCCCAGGAGATGGGCGGACGCGTCTTCTATCTTGCCGAGGCAATAATCCTTCCGCACCACGTTCGACGAGGATTTGGCTATGGCGGTCATGCCGATGATGGCGTTCATCGGGGTGCGCATCTCATGGCTCATGTTGGAGAGGAACTCGCTCTTCGCCCTGGTGCTCGACAGTGCTTCCTCCCGGGCCGCGACGAGATTTCGCGTCATCTCGTTGCGTATCACGGCGTTGACCAGAAGGAGGCTGCCGGAGCGGAGGATGCCCTCCTCGTCCTCGGAAAACTCGCGCTCCGAGCGGCAGTCGTCGAAGCTGACGAAACCCCACAGCTCGTTCCGCAGGAACACGGGTATCACCAGGATGGACATGATGCCATAGGGCGACAGCCGCTGGCGCTCAACCTCGGAAAGCCGCGACAGCGGCCCGCTCACGCTCTCGCCATTGAAGAACTTCCTCTCCCACCTTGGCAGGCTCGACACGTACGAGAACTCGACCGGCGCCTCCTCGTCATCCGGCCATTGGGCGTGGCTGCCGGCCCAGTTGAAGAGCCGCTTGTAACAGAGCAAGCCGTCGACCATCGTGATGTTCTTCCATATACATACGCGGTCGACCTCCATGCGGCGGGCCATTATCTCCATGCCGCTGCGCAGCGCGTCCTCGAAACTGGACTCGTCCGGGGTCAGGAGAATCGCCGCCGCGTCGTTCACGGCGTGCAGCAGGTTGTCCTGCTCCATGAGCTTCAGCCTGGAGTCGTCGACCTTTTCCTTCTCCAGCAGGTAGATCCTGTTCTGGAACTTTATGACGAATCCTATGAAAAATCCGCAGACGAGGGTGGACTGAATGTTATCGACGTACCGCTGGAAGCTGTTCAGGCCGAAGATGAGGGAGGGGTGAAAATACGCCGTGAAATAACACGATAAGATCACGGCTATGTGGCCGGAGACGAGCAGGGTGCACATCACGCCCCGCGACAGGAGGAATACGATGACGATGCTCAGGACGAAATACGTCCCCATGCCGCCGTCGATGCCGCCGTTCATGAAAAAGATGAACGGGAACATCACGTCGCCGAGCGCGATCAGGGTGAGAATCGTGAAGGTTTTATACGCGTTGCTGCGGTTGCTCACGTACATCAATATGACTATGGATGTGAAGACCGCCGCCATCGCGAGGTTGGTGAAGCGGTTGACCCTCTCCGCGATGCGCGCCGCCGCCGCGATCACTGTGGCGACTAGGCCAAACGCGCACACCATGTTGAGCACTCTCGCGTCCAGCGGGATGTCGTCGGAAAAAATATACCGATCGGCGATTTTTTTTATCCTCTCAGCTTCGATCATGTCCGCCTCCAGCCCCCTAGGACCGCCGGCTTGCAACCGTCAGGCCGCCGGCAGCGCCCCGTAATTATATATCACATGCCGCGCGCGTCACATGGCGATGTTACGCATCGCCGCGCAAGCATCCTCGAACCACAGGTTCAAGGGTTAGCTAGTTTGCTTGACACAAGCATTTTATAATATATAGTGTTCATGTTAATTTCTGTTCGGAAGGATTTAATGAGAAGAATTTTTCAACAGGGGGAGAACGCTTATGGGGATAACTACCAAATCGGTCTTGCAAGCTATACTTCATGCGGCTAAACAGGGGGTGGACTTTAAAAATACTCTTATGATCGGAAGGCAATCATGTTTTTTTAATGTATTAGACGAAGGTTTACGGGCTTATGATCCAACTTATGCGTTAGAGAAATCCCAAAATATGAAAACGGATATTGAAAATACGAGGTTGGCGGATAGCATATATTCCGAGCCGCTATTTAAGTATCTTGGAGCTGAAACAGTAGATTCAGTTGATTATAGCGATTATGAGAAAGCGACAATAATGCATGATATGAATATTCCTATCCACAAAAGCCTAAAAAACTCGTTTTCTTTTGTGTTTGACGGCGGAGCGTTGGAGCATGTTTTTAATTATCCAATCGCTGTTAAAAATTGTATGGATATGGTCAAAATTAATGGACATCTTATGCTTTGGACACCAGCGAATAATTTGTTTGGGCATGGTTTTTATCAATTCTCACCGGAGCTTTTTTATTCACTGTTGACGGAGGTTAACGGGTATTCCAATACATCGGTCTTTATTCATGATAAAAAATTAAAATGGTATAGGATTATTGAGCCGCAAAAGGCGAAAGGACGAGTTAGCCTTTGGTTTAATACTAAAAAGGAGATGTGTCTTGCGGTAATCTCTGAGAAGATAGCTGAAGTTCCCGAACTGTTAAATGTTATGCAGAGTGATTATGCGGATATATTATGGAGAGGAGAGGAGAGGAGAGGAGAGGAGAGGAGAGGAGAGGAGAGGAGAGGAGAGGAGAGGAGAGGAGTTCGTGCTTTATACAGGAAACTCCCCAAGAGTCTAAGAAATTGGTTGACGCCTAAATTGTGGCCAATAGTTGAGAGGCATAGAATGCGAAAATTCTATGAGCACATGTCTGACTTTTAATGTATTAATGATGGAAAGAATACAGGTCATCTGGATTGGAAAAGGCAACGTGCAACTTGTGCGGTTCAAATAATTTAGAGTACAGGTACTCCAAGTCTGGGATCAACCCTTTATTTTGTGTAAACCCCTCGAAGGCATAAAATGAGGCTATTATATTTGGCGCGTCGGCACGTCATGGCCGCCGTGTTCTTCCCATTAGAGCAGTTGTGTGCCGGGCGGTAGCCGCACATATATTGGAGCCGCGAGGCTGAATAATTTGTGTCTTTGTGCGCAGCTAATGCGTGTCACAGGGCAAAAAAGCGACTGGGTTAAGCTTTGCGGACCTATTTTTTCGAGGCTTGCTGTTGGGTCTTCAGCTCTTGATTGATTCGCAACTTGGGATTCGAGTGGCAGCCCGGATGTTGAAGTATTACATAAACAGCGGATGAAGTATTACATAAACAATGGTAATATCGGTGAACAGTGCATTGCGAGGTATGTGCAATTGTATTAAAACAATAGGGGGGAATTTTCCATGATGTGGTTGAAAAACAGGTCCATAGGCGTGAAATTGGGGATATTGTCGGGTGTGCCACTGGTTGTTCTCATCGTCATCGCGGTGTTGAACTATGTCAGCTCCAACAACTCGAACAGGTTGTTCGTGGGGGCGTATGAGGATTACACGGTGCCAACAATGGATATATCCGTGGTGAACGTTCAGCTCCAGGCGACGCTGAAGGACGTCCTCAAGATAATTCTGAACAGCGACCCGGCCAGGATTCGGGAGTTCTCAGACGATCTCGCGGCAAGGCGCCGGGAGGTCTTGAAGGCGATGGATGATCTTTCAAAGACGAAGCTCGACGACGGCGACAAGCAGACCTTCAACCGCATCCAATCTGTCGCCGCGGACCTGCGCAGACTCCAGGACGAGTGCATCGAGCTCGGGGCGGCCAATAAGGAGAGGGAATCCTACGACAAGTACTTCAACGAACTCGAGCCGGTGGGCGTAGAATACATACGCCTTATGCAGGAGTTATCGAAGAGCATGGAGCAGAAGATCCACAAAGCTCAGGGGGATGCGCTGGAGGTCTCCAACAGGTCGAACTTCTCCGCCAACGTGGGGGCCGCGGCGGCCGTGATGTTAACGATCCTGCTCAGCATCTTCATCTCGCGCATCATAACGAGGCCCATCAACGACGTGAAGGAGAAGGTAGCCCTCTTCGCGGAGGGGGACCTGTCCGTCGACTTCTCGGACGACGGGCGCGACGCCATCTCGCAGATGAGCAACGGGCTGGAGCAAATGGCCGGCGCGCTGCGGAGCGTTGTGGAGGCCGTGCAGAACGCGGGGGATCACATAGCCAATTCGTCGCAGGACTTCTCCTCGATGGCTGAGGAGACGAGCGCGTCCGTCGAGGAGTTCCGCGCCAATGTGGACGAGATGAGCGTGAACCTGGCCAGCCTGGCGTCCTCCAGCGAGGAGGTCAACGCGTCCGTCGAGGAGGTCGCGGCAGGCGCGCAGACGACGGCGGAGAAGGGGACGGACATCGCCCGCAAGGTGGACAACGCGATGAGCGCGGGCGAGGAGGGCATGAGCGCGGTACACGACGTGGTGGCCGGCATAGGCCGGGTGGCCGAGAGCTCCGCCGCGTCGACGTCCGCGGTGCTTGATCTGGGCAACAGTGCCCGCCAGATACAGAGCTTCGTCTCCCAGATAGGGAGCATCGCCGACCAGACCAACCTGCTCGCCCTGAACGCGGCCATCGAGGCGGCGCGCGCGGGCGACGCGGGGAGGGGCTTCGCGGTTGTGGCCGAGGAGGTGCGGAAGCTGGCCGAGGACAGCAACGTGGCGGCGAAGAACATAGCGGAGCTCGCGTCAAAGATAACGTCGGAGCTGGACACGATAGTTCGGTACGCGCAGGAGAACACGTCCGACTCCAGCAAGGCGAAGGATCTGTCGAGCGCGACCGAGAACGCCATATCGCACATGATATCCTATCTGCGCGACATAGCGGCCTCTACGCAGGACCTGGCGGCCGTGGCGCAGGAGCAGGCGGCGTCGAGCGAGGAGATAGCCTCTGCGGTCCAGAACATGTCCGCCAAGATAAACGACACCGCCTCCGCCGGCCTGAACATACGCACGAGCGTCGGCGAGGTGGCCTCGGCGTCCGAGAAGGTGGCGGAGAGCGCGGAGAACCTCTCGTCGCTCTCCGAGGACCTCCAGAAGGAGCTGTCCTTCTTCAAGATAGACGACGGCGCGCCCGCCGCTAAGACGGCGAAGAGGAGGGCGTATGCGAAGCTGAAGGCTCTCCCGTAGACATCAGCGTCTCGTTCATGCTGCCCATGCGATAGCCTTTGAGGTCGAGCGCCGCGTATGCGAAGCCGATGTCGTTGAACTGCCTGTATATCCGTTCGCGCACACCGCGATCCATGAGGAGCCTGAAGCCCTCCTCGTCGGTCTCTATGCGGGCCGTCTCGCCGTGATGCCGCACCCTCGCCTGCCTGACCCCGAGGTCGAGCAGCAACTGTTCCGCTCTGTCGACCATCCGCAGCCGTTCGGGCGTTATCCTCTCGCCGTAGGGGAAACGGGACGCCAGGCAGGCGAACGGTTGCTTGTTCCACGTCGGCAGCCCAATCTCGCGCGACAGGAGCCGGATGTCGTCCTTGGACATTCCGGCGCTCCGCAGCGGGCTTTTGACGCCGTGCTCCTCTACCGCCCGGAGTCCCGGGCGGTAGTCGCCAGCGTCATCCGCGTTGGAGCCCTCGGCTACGTGCTCCATGCCATGCTCGCGGGCGATCGCCCATATCTTGCCGAAGAGCTCGCTCTTGCAGAGATAGCAGCGGTTGGTCGGGTTGTCGCTGAACCCCTCTATCTCCAGCTCCTCTGAGTCGCAGATCGCGTGCTCTATCCCCTCTGACTCGCAGAAATTCATGGCCTCTCGAAGCTCCCTCTCGGGGAACGAGCAGGAGCGCGCCGTCACGGCCATAGCCCTCCGCCCCAGGACGTCGTGCGCGGTCTTGAGCAAAAATGTCGAGTCCACCCCTCCCGAGAAGGCGACGGTCACGCTCCCCAGCTCCATGATACTGCGCCTCAACAGCTCGTGCTTCTCTCGGATGTCCATGATTTTATACGGCGACGCCCCTCGGGCCGGCCTTCTTCACGTCCCCCCTGTGGATCGCTATCCTGTACCCCGCCGCCTCTACCCTGCGCTGGAGGCACATCCTGCACTCCGCGGCCTCGTCGCCGGTGCATATCTTGTTGTCGTAAAGCCCGTAGAGGCGTCTCACGGCGACCGGGGAGAGGTTCGGCATGACGACGTTCGCGCCAACGGACAGCCCCAGCTCCCTGCCGTCCGGCGCTATCGTGCCTAGCGCCGTCGTGGCCGGGATCAAAGCGTAGGGGAACATCAGCCTCAGTATCGCTATGAGCCTCAGACAGACCTTCAGGCTGCCGTTCGGGAAGTCCCTGAAAGGCGTATCCTTGTGGGTTAGGTAGGGCCCGATGCCGATCATGGAGGGCTGCAGCTCCTGCAGGAAGCGCAGGTCCGACACCAGGTCCTCCGTCGTCTGATACGGCGAGCCCACCATGAAGCCCGAGCCCACCTGGTAGCCTATCTCCTTCAGGTCCCAGAGGCAGCGCTTCCTGCTGCCCGGGCTCATGGAGCGAGGGTGAAGCCGCCTGTAATGCTCGTCCGAGGCGGTCTCGTGCCTCAGGAGGTATCGGTCCGCCCCGGACTCGAAAAACGCGCGATAGCTCTCGAACGATCTCTCGCCCAGCGACAGGGTGACCGCGCAGTCCCCGTGATTGCGCTTGATCTCGGACACTATGCCGCATATCATGCCGTCCGTGTAGTGCGGGTCCTCCCCTCCCTGGAGCACGAAGGTGCGAAACCCCAGCTCGTACCCCTCGCCGCAGCACGCCAGTATCCTATCCGCGTCGAGCCGGTATCTCTTGGCGCGGGAGTTGCCTGCGCGTATGCCGCAGTAGAGGCAGTCGTTCTTGCAGTGGTTGGTGAACTCTATCAGCCCTCGGATGTACACGTCGACGCCGTAATTCTCGCGGCGCACCGCGTCCCCGGCCTCGAAGAGGTCTCGCTCGCGCTCGTCGGTCTCCATAAGAAACGCGAGTTCTCCGTCGCCCAGATCCATATTCCGCCTAAGCCGGTCTATCATATTCATTCCTCGTCAGCCCTCATGTCCAGGCGCCCCGCCATCAGGGCTGCCCGGTCTCGATTATGGTGCCCCCCGCCACGACAACGTCCCCGTCGTAGAGGACGACAGCTTGGCCCGGAGCCGCCGAGCGCACAGGCTCGTCGAACTCCACACGTATTATATCAGCCCCGACCTGTTCCAGGACAGCCGGCTGTTCGGACTGCCTGTATCTCGTCCGCGCCGTCACCCTCATAGGGCGGTCCAGCGAATCGCACGCGACCAAGTTTATCTCATTGGCATGGAGCCATTTCGAGTATAGCTCCGATTCGCCGCCGAGGGTGACGGTATTTCGGGCCGTGTCCTTGCCGCAGACGTACATCCTGCGGGAAAAGCCCACCCCGAGGCCGCGTCTCTGGCCTATCGTGTAGCGGACGAGTCCTCTGTGCCGCCCGATCACGCTGCCGTCCGTGCCGACGAAGTCGCCCGGCTCAGATCCCCTGCCGGAGCGGCGCTCGATGAAGTCCGCGTAGGTCCCCTCCCTGACGAAGCATATATCCTGGCTGTCCGGCTTCGCGGAGTTCCTTAGGCCGTGGGCGCGCGCGATCTCCCTCACCTCGTGCTTCCTCATTCCTCCCAGGGGGAGGAGGGTGCGGGCGAGCTGGTCCTGGGTCATGGAGTAGAGGACATAGCTCTGATCCTTCGTCTCGTCCAGCGCCTTCATCAGGATATGTCTGCCGCCGGGGCTCCTCTCCGCGCGGGCGTAGTGGCCGGTGGCGATGCGGTCGTAACCGGCCTCCCGTGCCCGCCGCAGCAGGCGCTCGAACTTGACGCGGCGGTTGCAGTCGATGCACGGGTTCGGCGTGCCGCCGCTCAAGTAGGTGTCCACGAACCTGCGGATGACGAGCTCGTCGAAGTCCCTGGACAGGTTGAAGACGAAGTGGGGTATTCCGAGCTTGCGAGCGACGCTTCGCGCGTCCTCCGCGTCCCCGGCCGAGCAACAGACGTCCTCGCGGTCGAGGCCGGCGTCGTCATTGCCGAAGAGCTTCATGGTGACCCCGCAACAGTTGAGATTCCCGCACACCAACAAACACGCCGCGACAGAGCTGTCGACGCCGCCGCTCATGGCTATCATGACGTTGTTGTTCATGCCGACAATTGTAGCGGTATGCGCCGGCCAGTCAAGTGCGCCCCGTTTCCGTTCGCCCTCAAACCGCGGGATCAAGACCGTGGGCTCTGCCCACACCCGCCAGGGGGCCAGCTTCCTCATTCCTCTGGGCGCACAATTAATTCGGTTCCTCCGGTTTACTCCCACGACGAATATGAAGAGGCCGGCACTCGCTCGGGGGGCGCGCAAAACAGCACGGATATGCACCCGTACAACAAGGAGAATGGCATTTCCGCCTTCGGCAAGTAGGACAGGCGTGTTCGCCTGGTTGGCGCGGGAGCGACCTAACCCCCGGAACCCCCAATCCAGCCCCTGGAGACCCCGACCGAACCCTCAGAGACCAACGGCAGATGGATCGACGTTAAGAGTCTGCCTAATATCTTTTCAATGGCAAAGACCCTGGGCGAGTACTGCGAAATTGGCAGGGAGCTGTTCTCATGAAAGATATAAAGGTCGGTCTGCATCTTCACAGCTCCTGGTCTGACGGTTCCATGCGCGTCCCGCAGATAGTGAAACTCGCGAAATTGATAGGGTTTGACGCCATATCCATAACGGATCACGACACGATGGCGAATATGCGCACCGTGGCAGCCGAGGGCGGGCGGCAAAATCCGCGCGTATTGCCTGGGGTGGAGATATCCGCCTTCAACCCGAGCACAGGCCGCAAAATACATATCCTCGGATACCTCGTCGAGGACGCGCGTATCCTGACTGACGAGTGCAGGCCGTATCTCGGCGTGCGGCATCGCGCGAACCTTCTGGCGCTGGAACGGGTTCGCGCGGCCGGGTATCCGATAGATGAGGACGACGTGTCGCTTTATATAGGAGAGGGCGGTATTCCGCACCGGCAACACACCATGCACGCGCTGGCCGATCGCGGCCACACGCCGGCCATCTACGGCGAGCTGTATGACAGGTTGTATGGTCCGAATGGAATCGCCGTCGCGAAGAGCGATTACATGCCCGCAATGGACGCGGTCCGGCTGATCAAAGAAACAGGCGGGTTCGCCGTCCTGGCGCACCCCTTTCAATACGATTCTATGGAATATCCGCCCGCTCTCGTCTCTTCTGGGCTTAACGGCATTGAATGCTGGCACCATACGCAGACCCCGGAGCGGCAGGACGCGGTGAAAGCGGCGGCAAGCAAATACGGTTTGTTTCTCACCGGAGGAAGCGACTGGCATGGGCTTTACTCGGAAAAAACCATCCCGACCGGCACGCTGGATATAAGACTAACTAGCGACCACCCATTGATGTCCTCGAGTATTGCGCGTTCATGATAAATTCTCGAGTTTTATCCGCTGAGTTCATATCGCATAGTTCTATAAATAAATACTTTTATGCCGCCCGGTCTTGGTCGCGCGGTCTTCCGATTTGGGGCGAAAGCGCGTATTATATTTTAACACGAACGTCTCAATAGAGGAGGGTGCGTCAGGTGGATTACTCCAATATCGTACTCAAGGTGCGTGACAAAATCGCGATCATAGCGCTGAACTCCCCCAGAAATTTCAACGCCCTTTCGGAGGAGCTGCTCCTGGACCTTGGGAACGCCCTGGACCAGTGCATGGACGACGACGGCATAAAGGCCCTGGTGCTGTGCGGGGAGGGGCGGGCGTTTTGTTCGGGCGGCGACGTCGACGCCATGAAGAGGGGCATCGACGGGAGGGACACCAAGCAGATGTTCCGCATAGTGCGCAGCGCGGGGAACGTGGCCCGCAAAATACGGGCGATCAGGAAGCCGGTGATCGCCTCTCTTCACGGCGTTGTGGCGTCCGGCGCCTGCAGTTTAGCGCTCCTGTGCGACTTCAGGGTGGCCTCGGACGACCTGCTCTTCGTGGAGGCGTTCATGAACATAGGGCTCGTGCCGGACATGGGATACACGTATGTGCTCAGCCGGTACATAGGTTTCGGACGCCTCACCGAGTTCCTGATGACGAGCAAGCTCATCAACGCCGAGACGGCGCTGGACCTGGGGATGGTAAACATAGTCACCGCGAGGGAAAATCTGCAGAACGAGACGATGGCGTTCGCGAAGAAACTCGCCGCCCTTCCGCAGGACGCCGTCTCCCTGACGAAAGCGCTCATAAACCAGACGATCTTCTCCGGCCTCGACGCGTGCCTGGACCGCGAGACGAAGTACCAGGACCTTCTGTTCAGGTCGGACAACTACATGGAGGGCGTAGAGGCGTTTCTGGAGAAACGCCCCGCCGTCTTCAACAAACCGCACCAGAGGTAGTCCGGACAAACCCGGACCGGGCGTCACCCTTCGCGCGTCCTCCCGCGGCGCGTCAGCTCGCCCGCCACGTCACCCCACGACAGGCCGCGCTCCGAGAGGACTACCGACACGTGGAACATCATGTCGGCCACCTCTCCGACGAGTTCGCCGTCGTCGGGGTTTTTGGCGGCTATGATTATCTCCGCTGCCTCCTCCCCCACCTTCTTCAGCATCTTGTCGATCCCCTTGTCGAAGAGGTAGTTCGTGTAAGAGCCCTCCCTGGGGTTTTTCCGTCGGTCCTCTATCACGTCCTGAATCTCCCGCAGTATGTCGGCGCTGCCCGGCGGGCTGTCCGCCGCGAGTCCATCCAGCCGGCGGTAAAAGCAGGAGCGGTTGCCCGTGTGGCACGCGGCCCCGGTCTGGTCGATCAGCAGGAGCAGCGCGTCGTCGTCGCAGTCGCGCCGAATCTCGCGGACGCGCTGAAAGTGCCCGGACGTCTCTCCCTTGAGCCACAGGCGGCCGCGTGAACGGCTGAAGTAGTGCGCGCGCCCCGTCTCCACCGTCCTGGCGAGCGCTTCCCTGTTCATCCACGCCAGCATCAACACCTCGCGGGTCACGGCGTCCTGGGCTATCGCCGGGATCAGACCCGAGGGGCCGAACGCAATGCTCTCCGCGTCGAAATTCGAGACCGGACAGTTTCCCACGCGCGTCACATCCTCACCGGTATGCCTCGCCGGCCGAGGTATCCCTTCAGCTCGCGGATCTCCATCTCGCCGTAGTGGAAGAGCGACGCCGCTAGGGCGGCGTCGGCGCCGGCGCCGGCGAACGCATCGTGGAAGTGCTCCATCGTCCCCGCTCCCCCGGACGCTATCACGGGGATGCCGAGGGAGTCCGAGACGGCCTGGGTCAACTCGAGGTCGTAGCCCGCGCGCGTCCCGTCGCGGTCCATGCTGGTCAGGAGTATCTCTCCGGCCCCCAGGCCCTCGGCGGCCCTGGCCCATTCCACGGCGTCTCTGTCCGTCCGAATCCGCCCGCCGTTCATGTACACGTCCCAGCCCCCGGCCTCGTTCCTCTTCGCGTCGATGGCCACGACCACGCACTGCGAGCCGAAGAACGACGCGGCCTCCGATATGAGCGCGGGGTTCTTGAGCGCCGAGGAGTTTATCGAGATCTTGTCGGCCCCCGCGTTCAGTATCTTCCTGAAGTCGTCCGCGCTACGGACGCCCCCGCCGACCGTGAATGGGATGAACACCCGCTCCGCCGTCCGGCGCACCAGGTCCACGATGGTCTCACGCTCGTCGGACGACGCCGTGATGTCGAGGAACACCAGCTCGTCGGCGCCCGCGCTGTTGTACGCCGCCGCGACCTCCACCGGGTCGCCGGCGTCGGCCAAGTTCACGAAATTCACTCCCTTTACTACCCTGCCCCCGTTGATGTCGAGGCAGGGTATAATTCTCCGAGTAAGCATCGTTTAAGCGCCTAATCCCCTTTCAAATGAGTCGACGGCCTCCCTGAGGTCGATGGTTTTCATGTAGAGCGCGTTGCCTATTATCGCTCCCGCGGCACCGGCGTCGCGAGCGGCGCTCAGGTCCGACATGCCGGCGATGCCGCCGGAGGCGATCACCTCCACCCCTTCGACGGACGTCATGAGCCGCAGCGACGGGATGTTTGCGCCGGACATCATCCCGTCCGTCGCGATGTCCGTGAAGACCACGGTCCGAACCCCCATGCCGCTCATCCTAGCGCAGAGTTCGACCGGGGTTATGGAGCTCACGGACTCCCACCCCTCCACCGCGACCCGGCCGTCCCTCGCGTCGATCCCTACCACGACCCTGCCGGGTCCGAAAATTCGCACGGCCTCTCCCACGACGTCCGGCGTTCTGGCCGCCGCGGTGCCAAATATGACCCTGGCCGCCCCCATGGAAAGACGCCTCTCCGCGTCGTCCAGGCACCTGATCCCGCCGCCGGTCTGTATGGGGATCGACACGGACGAGATTATGTCGGCTATCGCGGGCTCGTTCAGCCCCGAGCCGGAGCGCGCGCCGTCTAAGTCCACTACGTGGATGAACGAGGCCCCCGCCTCCTGCCATGCGCGCGCCACCTCGGACGGGTCGGACGAGTACACGGTCTCGCGGCTGAAGTCGCCCTGCTTCAGCCGCACGCACCGCCCACCCCTCACGTCGATTGCCGGGTATATCCTCATCTCGCCGCGCCCCCATTGAGCGACGCGAACTTGCGCAGTATCTCCAGCCCGTCCGCTCCGCTCTTCTCCGGGTGGAACTGCACGGCATAGACGTTGTCTCGCTCGACCGCCGCGGTCAGCTCGGCGCCGTACGCCGCGGAGGCGGATATGTGCTCGGAGTCAGTCAGGGCGCTGTATGAATGCACGAAGTATACGTATACCCCGTCGTCGCCCAGTATGCGGCTCCTCTTGCGCAAGAGGAGCCTGTTCCAGCCCATGTGCGGTATCTTGAGTCTGCCGCCGTCAGCGCCGCGGTCCGGGATGCGGACCACGTGCCCGGGGAATATCCCCAAGCCCTTGAATGCGCCGTTCTCCTCGCTGGTCTCGAACAGGAGCTGCATCCCGAGGCATATCCCCAGGAACGGCAGGCCCCGGTCGATGACGCTCATGATCCTGGGAACCCAGCCCTGGCGCTCCAGGGTCTCTATGGCCCCCTGGAAGGCTCCGACGCCCGGGAGCACGACGTGTCCCGCCCTATCCAGCTCCTTTGGCGAGGAGGCTATGAAGGCGTCGAAGCCCAGGCTGGCGAATGCGTTCGCCACGCTCTTGAGATTGCCCATTCCGTAGTCTATGATGCCGATCATCGTCGCCGAACCTCCGTTCGATAAACCTTTAAAACACGCCCTTCGTCGTGAGCAGCCCCTCGACGCGGGGGTCGATCGCCGTCGCCCTGTCGAGCGCGCGCCCGAACGCCTTGAACAGTGCCTCGGCGACATGGTGGTTGTTCTTCCCGGCCAAGGACTTGACGTGCAGGTTCAACCCCGAGTGCAGGCAGAGGGCGCGGAAGAACTCCTCTATGGTCTCGGTGTCCATCCCGCCCAGCCTGGAAACGGTGAACTCGCAGTCGAACGCCAGGTATGGGCGTCCAGAGAGATCGAGCGAGCAGAGCACCAGCGCGTCCTCCATCGGGACGACCTCGTGCCCGTAGCGGGCTATGCCCTCCCTTCCGCCTAGTGCCTCCGATATCGCGCGGCCGAATACGATTCCTATGTCCTCCACGGTGTGGTGGCAGTCCACGCGCAGGTCCCCCTCGGCGTTCAGTTCCACGTCAAAAAAACCGTGCCTCGCCACGTGGGTGAGCATGTGATCCAAAAAGCCTATCCCCGTGTCCAGGTTCGATCTACCCGAGCCGTCGAGGCAGAGCCTCATGAATATCCTGGTCTCGTTGGTCTCCCTCTTCACCTCGGACGTTCTTGGCACAGCGCGTCCACCGCCTTTCTGTTCTCCTTCTCCGTCCCCACCGAGATGCGGACGCAATACAAGCCGCCTGAGCGCGGTAAATTTTTGACCGATATCCCGTTTTCGGAGAGCACGGTCCCTATGTCGCGGCCGCTCCTAACGCACAGGAAATTGGCGTCCGACCACCCGACCTCCAGCCACGGCACCCTCTCCAGCTCGCGGCGCATCTCCTCTCTCTGCCCCTTAAGGTACGCGACGCGCGACCTGTACGTGTCCGCCGCCTCCTCTATAGCCCACTCCGCGAGCAGCTGCGAGATGGTCGGTATGTTGAAGGGCGGCTTGGCGAGGTTCATGATGCCGATTATTTTTTCGGACGCTATCGCGTAACCGACGCGGGCGCCCGCGAGCCCGAACGCCTTCGAGAACGTGCGCAACGCTATCATGTTGGGGTATTCGCCGAGGAGCGGGATGACGGTCAAGTCGTTGAAATCGGCGTAAGCCTCGTCGACAGCCACGATGCAACCCACGTTGTCCAGCACGAAGCGGATATCCTCCGGGGACATCGCCCCGCCGGTGGGGTTGTTGGGGCTGCATATGAACACCGCCTTCGCTCTCCTGCCGTTGACCGCTCGCACCAGGTTCCGCGCGTCGGAGGACTCGCCCTCCATCGGTACCTGGTGCGCGGTGCCGTGACTCAGCGCGGCGGATATGGAGTACATGGAGAATGTGGGCGACTGCGTCACTATCACGTCGCCCGGTTCCAGGAAAACCCTGCATATGCTGTCGATCAGCTGATCCGAGCCCAACCCGCACGTCACACAGCTCGGGGGGACGTCCCACATGGCGGCTATGGCCTCCCGCAGGCGGACGCTGCCGCCGTCCGGGTAACGGTTGAGGTTCTCCCCGTTCGCCAACCACTCCGAGAGCCTCTCCCTGATCCTCTCCGGGAGGCCGAACGGGCTCTCGTTGGCGTCTAGCTTGACCGGTGACTCCGGCGCGGCGGTCCGGTACGGCTCCATGCCCCTCAGATCGCGTCTCATAAGGTCGGTTGGGTCTATGGCGTTCTTGTTCATACCGTGCATCTCCTCGATAAAGATGAATATCGCGAAAAACGGTGAGGCGATGGTTATTATAAAAGGCTGAAGAGGCGCTTTTAAATTGTTTTTTAACGCTGCGTTTCCCGCAGTATCCCCTTGAGCTTCTTTATGATGCCGACGACGCGCGCGTGTTTAATCTTCATGCTCGCGCGGTTCACCACCATCCGCGCCGAGATGGGGGTGATCTCCTCCAGCGCGCAGAGACCGTTCTCCCTGAGCGTGCGGCCGGTCTCGGCTATGTCCACTATGAAGTCGGCCAGCCCTATGATCGGGGCCAGCTCCACTGAGCCGGCGAGCCTGATTATCTCGACCGACTGCTGCTTCTGGCGCGCGAACCAGTTGAGGGCTATGTTCGGGTACTTGGTGGCGACCCTGAAGTTGTTGCCCCGCCGGAGCCTCTCGCGCATGTCCTCGCGGCCGGCGACTATCATTCTGCACGCGCCGAAGCCGAGGTCCAGCACCTCGTAGAGGTTCCGCCTCTCCTCGAGAAGGGAGTCCTTGCCGGCCACGCCTATGTCCGCCGCGCCGTAGTCGACGTATGTCGGGACGTCCGGCGCCTTAGCCAGAAAGAAGCTCGTCTTCGACTCCTCGCTGGAGAATATGAGCTTGCGCGACCCCCTGCCCATGTCTGATTTTATCTCGTCGCAGATGATGCCCGCCTCGTCCAAGAGCTTCATCGCGTGTTCCGCCAGCCGCCCCTTCGCCAGCGCGAAGACTATCGAGCTCAAAACGAGCCGTCCTCGGCCGCGAAGAGCTTGGCCTCGCGCCCGTCGAAATAGAGCGCGTTTTTGACATTAAGACCGCGCGCGCTTCCGACGACGGCGTCCGCCTCGCATGCGGCGTGCGCGCAGACCACCCGGAGACCGTCCGCGCGCAGGCGGCTTGCCTCCTCGAACGCGGCGCGCCGACCGTCCCTGTTCCACGCGATGAGGAAATCGACGCCCGGGAGATGCTCGCGGCCGTTTTGTTTCTCCAGCGCGTCCATGAGATTGTGGACCTTGATGATGAAGCCCACAGCGGGACGATCCGTCCCGAAGCGCGAGAGGAGGGAGTCATAGCGCCCCCCGTCGAGGATTGAGAAGCCGAGGCCCGACGCGTAGCCCTTGAAAATTATGCCAGTGTAGTAGTCCATGTTCCCCGCCATGCTCAGGTCGAAGAGGACGTATTTCTCGAACCCGTAGTCCTCGAGGGCAGAGTGGATGTTCTTGAGGTTTGCCAGGGCCTCGCGGGATTTTTCGCACTCCGTCTCGTTCAAGGCCGCGTCCAGGATCTCGGCTCCCCCGCAGAACAACGGCAGGTCCGAGAGCATCCGATGCATGTTGGGCGGCACGTTGAGCTCCCTCCCTATTCGCTCCGCCGCGACGAAGTCCCTCGCTATCACGCGCTCGCGAAGCGTGTCGCGCATGTGAGGGTCGAGCCCGCTCTCCTCTAGCATCCCCTCCAGGAAGCGAACCTGCCCAACGTCGATGCGAAAGTCCTCCATCCCCGATTTAAGCAGCGCGTCGATGGCCACGGCCAGCGTCTCGGCGTCGGCCTCGCCGCTCGTCGCACCTATCAGCTCGATGCCTCCCTGGGTTATCTCGCGGACCCGCCCCTGATAGCTCGGGCTGCACCGATACACGTTCTGGACGTAGCAGAACCTCAGCGGGCGCCGGCAGTCCGGGTAATTCGCGGCGACTATCCTCGCTATGGCGGGTGTGAGGTCGGGCCGGAGGGCGAGCAGATTCCCCTCTTGGTCTATCATGCGGTACGTCTGCTTCAGATCCGTGCTGCCCTTGTCCGCGAAGACCTCCGCGTACTCGAGTGTGGGGGTGTTCACCGAGGAGTAGCCATAGCCGTTGAATACGGACTCGAGAGTCTCCTCCACCCTTCTCTTGAAAAAATACTCCTTCGGCAGGTAGTCCCTGAAGCCGTCTGGAGTCCGAAGACCGTTGCCTATCATCGCTGAGTCACGTCTTTCGCCGTCCTTGTGAGCGTCGCGTGGTAACGTTAAAAATACGCAGTATTTTAAGATTATAACATTATTTTGGGGAGCGCTGATTAAGGGAACGGGGGAAATTTTTCCGCTTGACAGCGCGGGGAAATTTATGTAACATAATCCTAGTATTTCTACTATATAAATATGTTTTATATGAGGGAGATGGAAACGGGGAGCGATTCCGGGCCATGACGGCGAGCTGAGGAGGTGGGATCATGGAAGCGCCGATTAGATGGCCGAAGGATTTTCTTTGATTTCTGACTTTGAAAGGAGTGTTATTTATGAAAAGTTTAAGGGCGTTCTTATTTTTTGCGGCGGTTCTTATAGCGCTTGCCGCGGCTCCATTTACCTCCAACCTGTACGCCTCAGAGGTCCAGGCGCCGTTCAAGTTCGTGGTGGCGGACGCGCAAACCACGCATCACCTCAATCTGTACGTCGCGCATGATTTGGGTATATTCGAGAAATACGGCCTCGACGTGAGGATAGAGAGCGTGTCCGACAACGCAGCGGCGAGGGACCTCGTGGTCTCCGGCGGCGCCGATATTTTCTGGTCGTGCCCGACCGTGGCGATAGCGGCCATAGCCAACGGCGCGCCGATCAAATCGATAGCGCAGGTGAAGCGCCCATGCACCTCGGTGCTCGTCGTTGATCCGTCCTCGCCCATTAAGGCGTTCGCCGACTTGAAGGGCAGGGAAATAGCGGGTATTTCACCCACGTGCGAAGCCGTCATCTCCCTGGCCGTCAAAGCCGGGGAGACGGGCGGCGCGTTCAACCTTCAGAAGCTCGCCGGCGGGCCCGCGATAGCGGCACTGAAATCGAAGAGCGTCGACGGGGCGATATTGGAGGAGCCGCACGTCAGCATAGCGGAGCTCGCCGGATACAAGGTAGTGTTCTCCGACGTATCGGCTAACATCCCCTGCCGCACCATAAACGCGAGCGACAGGATTCTGGCGAGCGACGCGGAGAAGCTCAAACTCTTCGTGAAGGCCGTTGACGACGCGAACAAAATCATCCTCGCGAACCCGACGGAGGACAACATAGTCGATATCGCCGTCAAGTACACCGGCGCGCCCAAAGAGGCCATAATCCACGGCAACGACAGGCTGAAGTTCACGACCGTTCTCGACAGGGAGGGGCTCAAGGCGCTTGGAGACGAGCTCATAAAGCTCGGCAATATCAAGGAAAATCCGGGGGACAAACTTTTCTCCTCCGCCTTCAAGGGCATAACCTGGTAATGGAGAATAAACGGCGGCCATGTCAAGGAGCGGCTTGAGGGTTCTCAAATTATGCGTATGCGTCCTCGTCGCGGGAACGATATTTTTCGGCGCGAGCCTCGCATGGGCCGGGGCGCTCTTCACGGTAGGGCACACGGGGGGCAACCTGTCCGCCGTGCTCTACAGGGCGTCGGAGGAGCCCGGCTGGGACGGCAAATTCGAGGCATTGAAGCTCGGGACCGCCGCTGATGTGGGCTACGCGCTTCTCTCGGGAAGCGTGGACGCCGGGTTTGTAGACGTGGTAAAGGTTCGGAATCTCCGGGGGTTTCCCGGGTTCGATCGCCTGACCGTCACGGGCAGGGTAACGTTCCCTTACGGAGCTACGCTGGTCTTGCGCAAGGGGCTCAACAGGAGGATAAACGAGCTGAACGGGCTCAGGATAGCGGTATCAGCGCCGGAGTGCGTTTTGCTCTCCGCGTTCAAGGAGGACGCGCTCCGGCTGAAAGCGGATATTTCCGGTGTCGATTTCGTCGTGATGCCATTCGACGCCATGTTGCCGGCACTCGAGGCGAAAGAGGCGGACGGCGCGGTGGTGAAGGGGTCGGCGGCGGTAATAGCTATGGCGCAGGGACACTCCGTGCTGTACCAGGACTGGGAGGTCCAGCCTAGCGACGAGTGTTGTCCGGCGATAGTGGATCAGGCGGCGCAGGTGCTGTTCGTCAGGAAGGACGCGGCGGCGGCGGGCGAAGAGCTCGTAAAGCTCCTCCTGAAATCCGGGTCCGTAGAGCCCGATGAGCTGCGGGAGACCGTGGCACGCCATACCGCGATCCCGCGGGACATGTTGGAAGGCCAGCCCGTTCCGGAGTTCGACAGGGCGGACGACTCGCTGGCAGCTCTTCTCGCGGAGTTTTTGGACGAGGACGGCAACAGGGTGGACTCGGACGAGGACGTCCGGGCGCCTGACGGTAAGTGACGGATCGGGTGGGGGGAAGTTGGATGGATGGTTACGGGACGAAAGGGTGGAGGCTCCTTCTCAGGGAGGCGGGGTATTTTCTGCGCAACGCCCTCGGAAGCATTTTTTCGCTGGAGTTTGTCACCGTTTTCATCCCGCTGCTCCTGCTGTGGGAGTTCCTCCCGCGGTTGGGTGTCGTCCCGAAAGCGCTGGTCCCGCCGCTATCCACGGTTGCGGCGGCGTTTTGGGAATTATTGACCGAGAGGCATCTCCTGACGCATATTGGCCACAGCATGGGCAAATTTCTCCTGGGGCTGGGTATCGCGGTCGCCACTGCGATCCCCATAGGCATCCTGATGGGCTGGAACATGGCGATACGGAAGCGCGCGCTGCCGCTGTTCCAGCTTCTAGCGCCTGTGCCGCCCCCGGCGTGGGTGCCCATAACGATAATCCTGTTCGGCGTTGGCCTGCCCATGCAGACTTTTTTGATTTTCATCGGGGCGTTTTATCCCATACTGTTCAACACCTATCAGGCTATAAAGGACACGGAGCCGCGATATCTCGCCTCGGCGAGGGTCTTCGGGGCGAGCGAGCTCACACTCATACTGCACGTTTACATATGGCACGCCATCGGCGCTATCATAATGAGCGTCAAGACGGGGGTGGCGATGGGCCTCGTCATGCTCGTCATCGCGGAGATGTACGGCGGCCGCACCGGTATAGGATACCTGCTGGTCGAAGCGAAGGATTTCTTCCAGATACCGGTGATGGTGGTGTGCATGGCGGTGCTGGGCGTCATCGGCTGGTTTTTGATAGAGGTCCTGAAATTCGCCGAGCTCAAGCTGTCCGTCTGGAAGATCGGAAGATGAGCGCGTGATAGAGGCCCGTGGGATAACGAAGTTCTTCTCGATAGTGAACGACGACAGGACCGCCGACGGGCTGACCGCTGTTCTCTCCGTGTCGATCGGGATAGGCGCCGGGAAAATAGTCAGCATACTCGGGCCGTCCGGCTGCGGGAAGTCCACCTTCCTCGAAATACTCGCGGGCTTGCAGGCGCCTACGGAGGGCAAGGTCCTGATAGACGGCGTGACGGTGCTGGAGCCGCTCCCCTCGACAAGGCGCGAGATGGAGGAATACCGGCGCAAGTACCAGTTCCTCTCGCCTCTGGCGAACGGCATGTTCAGGGACAGGCCCAAACATGACATAGCCATGATATTTCAGGATTACGCGGTATTTCCGTGGATGACCGTGCTCCAGAACGTGACCTTCGCGCTGAAGCTGCGCGGGGTGGCGCGGGCCGAACGAGCCTCCCGCGCCATGCCCTTTCTGAAAAACGTGGGTTTGGGCGACTCGCTGAGCAAGTACCCGTCGCAGCTATCGGGGGGGATGCGGCAGCGCCTGGCGCTCGCCCGAGCTCTCGCCGTCGAGCCGAGGATAATTCTGATGGATGAGCCGTTCGCCGCCGTGGACACCATCACAAGAGAACGCCTTCAGGACGACCTGCTCCGGCTTTGGAACGCGACTGGGATAACCATAGTGCTCGTGACTCACGACACCGACGAGGCCGTGTACCTGTCCGACGAGGTCATCGTGTTCTCGCCTCCGCCGGGCTCGGTGAGAAACGTCTTCCCGGTGGCAAGCCCGCGCCCGCGCCGCCGCAGCGACCCGGAGCACGCGGATCTGAAAGGCCGCATAGAGGCATTGTTCAAATACGACATCGACCATGAAAGCGAGTATTCGATATGACAGATAAGATGAAGCCGTGCGCCCCGGAGCCCGCGAACGCGGGCTTTCGCTCCAAAACTTATGAAAATATCGCGCTGGCCGCAGGGAACACCCCTCTGGTGAGGCTGGGGAAGATCGGAGGCGGCTTGCCCGGAATGATATGGGGCAAGGTGGAGTCCTTCAACCCGCTGAACAGCGTCAAGTGCAGGATAGCCGCGGCGATGCTCGCCGCGGCGGACATCTCGCGCCCCACGGCATCGTGATCGAGCCGACGAGCGGCAACACGGGCATCGGGCTTGCGTGGGCCTGCGCGGCCAGGGGGTACAAATTGATCCTGACGATGCCGGAGACCATGTCCATCGAACGGCGGAAACTCGCGCAGATGCTCGGGGCGGACGTCGTCCTCACCCCCGGGAACGAGGGCATGAACGGCGCGATGAGCAAAGCTCGTGAGCTCAGGGGGATGATAAAGGGCAGCTTCATGCCCCTTCAGTTTGAAAACCCGGCGAACCCGCAGGCACACCGGGAGACCACCGCCGAGGAGATATGGAATGACACCGGTGGAGCTGTTGACGTTTTCATCGCCGGCGTTGGGACGGGCGGGACCATAACGGGGGTTGGGGAGGTTCTGAAATCCCGCAAAAAAGACGTAAAGATAGTCGCGGTCGAGCCAGACGCCTCTCCCGTGCTCTCGGGCGGGCGCCCCGGCCCGCACAGGATTCAGGGGATAGGGGCGGGGTTTGTCCCGAAAATTCTGAACCGGTCGATAATCGACGAAATCGCGAGGGTGACGAACGACGACGCTTTCGCGACAGCGAGGGACGTAGCCCGCCGAGAGGGTATCTTAGTCGGCATATCCGCCGGCGCGGCGGTGCGGGCAGCCCTCGATGCCGCCGCGCGCGAGGAAAACGCCGGCAAAAACATAGTGGTCATCCTCCCCGACTCCGGAGAGCGTTACCTGTCCACCCAGCTATCGAGCAGCGATGAATACTGATATCAATTCGCGGTCAGGGGCCTGAGGTTAAAAGTTTTTAAAGTAATCTTGTTAATTCACTATAGAACCTGCCGGCGGCGGAGCCGCCGTTAAAATGTTCTCGCACATAACTACAGCCAGTTTCGGCGATCATCTGCAATTTATAGGGTTCATTCTGATAAAACGCTATAACTTTCCGCAAACCCTCCAAGGTATTGTCATAAGCAATATAATGCTTGCCGGGAATCAAACCTATATCCCTATACATAGGATCATCGATGCCGATGTAGGCGCAGCCGCATGCCATTGACTCGACAAAACCGATTGCCGGCAATCCTATGATCTCTTCAGGAACAACGCTCATTTTATATTCGTTATACTTATCTACAATATTAAAAGAACGATATTTTTTCTGATGCCCCATGACGAAATACATAACAAACCTTTTCTTCAGTCTGCTCCAAAAGCTTCTATTACCAGGCGAAACAACATCCGGCGGCACATCTTCGTAATAATCAGCGATGTAAGAGTCAACCTCATTCGACAGAGTCCTCTTATTATCATAAATCGCAAGCCTCATGGGGTGCAATGTCTCTATATTGAAAAAATCATATAGGTCTTTACTGCGTTCAATTCGAGCAAGTGTGCCTGTAGCCACTGCCAAATTCTTTCTTTGCGGAAATGGTTTTGCATTCTTGAATCGTTCCTGGAATACATACGGGAGCAATAACACTTTTTTATTATAACGCCCGAAATATTTATTGAAAAACTTGCTGTTCTTAGATAAATCAGCTTCTGATACAAAATAATCTATATCGGCATCCTCTATCATCTTCGCGTTAACGCCAATGCCAAGCCTGGCATAGAAATGATTCATGTGCAACAGTTTTTTACCTTTAAGATTTTTGAGATTGTGCAGATCATTCGGATAATGAATATAAGCAAGCAAAACATCCGATTCCCTCAATTTGCCTTCGTCCGTGATAACGCGAGCCTTAAATGGGTTTATCCCATTCAGCAGCAGACAGATATAACACTCCAGCACAAATGCCCATTTTAAAAACCTAAAACCACATAACTTGCCAATCGATGAACCCTTATCGTTTATATATACCGCCCAGTCTTTTTTTTCATCAATCAAATATTTCAACAGAAAGAAGTGCTTGTATGTCGACGGCCTTCCCGTCAGGATATATCTGAGCGGTCTCAATATAAAAGAATTGCAGTGCAAATTTATAAAGACAATCCTCATAACTAAATGGCACCTCCTGCATTATGCAAAATACTCTTTAAATTCTACCGCCGCAGTACCCAACATTAAGACCGATTTTCAGCATCGTGCGTATCATTAGGTTTCTCATATATAGCTTGGATGGCTGGAGTAATACGTTTGCCCCCCCCCCCGATCCGGCCGCAATATCTACACGACGATAAAGAGGTCTCTTGCAATAACCTTTTTATTTCACCGCGAACATTCAGCGCTGAATCATCTTTTAGCTCTACAAACTCCGATTTATCCTCATCCTTGAGACACAGGTTTGTCAGGGTTGCGGCTCTAAAGCAAGGGTATAACCTGCCATTCAACAGGCTCTTGCACGGATTCCCCAACATGCACTTTGCATATCCATCTCGTATCTCGGCTTCTGATTTATTAGGGTCGAAATCTTCCATATCTATCCAAGCATCGCTAAATTTCCATTCCTCAAAATGGATGTTTTTGCCAGTCAAAATAATTTTTAAATCTTCTTTTTTATGAGATAACGCCCCATAGTCGCTAATACATACCAAAATTTTAGTGCCTATAAGGCTATTGATAACGGATTCATCTGGAATAATAGTGCCGTTCGTCACTATCCTGATATTGGCGACTTTCATGGAACCTTTCAGGAAATCTATAACCTCGCGGAGATTTGGATAAAGAAATGGTTCACCCCCCATAAGGGTAAATAAAGAAACACCATCCACTGCATCTACTACATTTTTGACGCTATGCAATAGATCGTCAATATCATAATCATAGTGTTTTGGATAACTTGGTATTTTCATATGACAGTCTTTGCAGCGCAAAGTACATCTCGTTGTCAAAACAATGTCCACAGGCCCCAGATAAAGAGAGCCGGGGGTCAAGTAATGTATATACCGATGTATATACCGAAAAAATGTTATGAGGAAAAATAATCTTCTTGTAATTTTCCTTAAGAAGATTGGCCTCAACGACAAAAGCGCTTTTGGCAGATGAGAGTATAACCGCGATCCCATACCCGGCTTAACATTTGTTTTGAAATCTCTGAGATAGCCCATGCATTCAACCTTCTTTTCATTTATGATTCAGAGTTTACACCCAAAATTCCGCCTTTGGATTTATCTTGCTCAAGATATCGTTCTTTATCTCTTCGTTAAACACCCCAGCCCTTAGTATAATGATCGGTGATCTTTCATCACGTAAAACATTCGGGGAACGCACCGTTAAATTCGTACCATAGAGACGTTTACCCTGCTTCGCGGGAGCATTATCAAGAATTGAGGCTATCCGTCCAGTCCGCAGGCCAAATTCGATCAGATACTGAGAGAAAACATGCGCGCCAAATAAATATATAGAACGCTCTGTATTTCGAATCCTCTCATTCAAATCAATCACCATTTTTTCGTGATGGCGGATATATTTAAAAAATAATTCTTTATTACGGCCATATAACCTGGGACTTATTCTTGCCTGCCTGCCTGCCTGCCTGCGTAAAATATGCTGTGATTGTCCAGAAAATATTCTTTTTTTTCGATCGCAAACCCATGTTCTATCATTAGAAATTCAACGTACTCCTCTGTAAGAAGGAGCGTGTGTTCAAAACTTACGATATTTGTGTACTTCTCTCTCAGCATCGCCAGCATATTTGGAACGGAGAAAAACAACATCTTGCCCTGTTCCAAGAAGCCGCTCAATTTATCCGCAAAAGCGGTCACATCATACATGTGCTCGAACACATGGGAATGTACAACCGTGTCAAAGGGGTCATTGAA
>JAISZL010000068.1 GCA_031269245.1 Synergistaceae bacterium
CGTCCGGTTTCAGTGCTTCCCTCATCTCCGCGATTTCTGAGACACCTGATCAGATCAACTTCCATCTCTTTCCGCATTGCCGCTTGAGGCGGTCCGTTTATATGCGACATTTGCGCAAAGTGTCGCATTTTGGGTGCGCATTTATCGAATCAAAGGAAGCGCCGGCACGTTTGGAGTCGTGCCGGCGCTTCCTTTGATTCACGATTGCCGCGGCACCTCTCTACTTCCTAACCCTTCAGGGGTTTTCTGATGTACCACTCCGCGAGTAGGGCGCTCGCTATGTAGATCGAGCTGTAGGTTCCCACCACTATGCCCACGAGGAACGCGAATGCCAGGTTCGATATCACCTCTCCGCCGAAGAAGAACATCGCCAGAACCGGCAACAGGGTTGTGAGCGAGGTGTTGATCGTGCGCGAGAGGGTCTGGTTTATCGAGTTGTTCACGAGATCGAGGACGCCCCTCGTGCGAATCTGGCCCCAGTTTTCCCTGATGCGGTCCAGGACGACTATGGAGTCGTTGAGCGAGTAGCCGATGACCGTCAGTATGGCGGCTATGAAAGAGGTCGAGATCTCGCGCCCCGTAAGGCTGTAGATACCCAGCATTATCACCGTGTCGTGGACCAGGGCCGCTACCGCCGCCACCCCAAAACGGAACCTGAAGCGGAAGCCCATGTAGCAGAGTATGAGCAATATCGACACGAAAACGGCTACCGCCGCCTGGCGGCGCAGTTCCTCGCCGACCACCGGGCCCACGTCGTCTATCTTTTGGACCGTTACCTCGCCGAACTTATCGCCCAGCGCCTCTATCATCTCGCGGCGCGATCTCTCATCGGAGTCCTGATATCGCAGAAGCATGTTCCGATCGTCGTAAGCCTGTATGACGGCCTGCCCGTGCCCGACGGAGGCCAGGGTATCGCGTATCGCGCCTACCTCGGCGGGCGACTTGAACTCGAGATGGATAGCCACGCCCCCCGCGAAGTCGACGCTGTAGTTCACTCCTTTAGCTAACAGCAGGACAAAGCTCGCGGCCATCAGCGCGAGGCTCAGCCCCACAGCGAAAACCCTGTACTTCATGAAGGGAAGTTTCAATTTGGATGCGTCAAAAGTTGTCATGCGATCACGTCCTCCCCGCTTACATGGACATCTCGTGGCGGTTGCGCAACATGAACTGCAGCAACGCGCGAGTCACGACGATGTTCCCAAACATCGACGTCAATACGCCAAGGCTGAGAGTCACGGCAAAACCGCGGATGGGGCCAGAGCCGAAATAAAAGAGCGCCGCCGCCGCGATGAGCGTCGTCACGTTGGAGTCCAGAATAACTATCAGTGCCTTGCGGAAGCCGGAGTCGAGCGCCGAGAGGACCGTCTTCCCAGAGCGGTACTCCTCCCTCATTCTCTCATATATGAGGATGTTGCCGTCGACCGCCATTCCTATCGTGAGTATGATCCCGCCGATGCCAGGCAATGTGAGCGTGACCTTGAGCGATATCATGACCGCCATCAGCATCAGCATGGACGTGGCCATGGCTATGTCGGCGGCGATACCCAGCATCCCATAGTAGATCAGCATAAACAGGGTGACCAGCGCGGCGCCTATCAGGCCGGATCGCACGCCCGAACGGATCGAGTCCTCCCCCAGGGTCGGGCCTACGGAGCGGTTCTCCAGGACCTCGACCTTAACGGGCAGCGCGCCGGCCCTGAGCATGACGGCCAGGCGGACGGCCTCCTCGGTCGTGAAGTTGCCCGATATTTGGGCCTGACCGCCGCTGATCCGCGATCTGACGACCGGCGCCGATATGACGACACCGTCGAGAACTATGGCTATCTGCTTCTCTATGTTCGCGGCGGTCGCGGCCTCGAACGCCACGGCGCCGGCTCCGCTGAAGCTCAGGGACACGGCAGGCTTCCTGAGCTCATCGTAGGTCGCCTCAGTGCCGGAGAGGTCCTTGCCGGTGACGTAGGTCTCGCCCAGCAGGTAGGTCTCGCCGGCGTCGCCGCGCGCGAAATGCCGCGACGAGTCCTCGCTCACGGCCATGTCGAAGGACTTGAGGCTGCGTTCGAACTCCTGGTTCAGCATCTCCCAGTTAGCAGAAGCCCTGTCGAAGTCCTCGTCCGAGCGATAGTTCTTCCTCTCCACGCGCGGCGGAGCGGAAGGCCCTTTCGCCGCGACCTGACGAAACTCCAGCACCGCCATGCGCCCTATCAGCTCAAGTGCCGCCTCGGGGTCGTCGATGCCGGGCAGGTCTATCGCCACTCGATCGCTCCCCTCGCGCTGGATGAGCGGCTCGGTGATGCCATACTGGTCGATTCTGTTTCTCAGAACTGATATCAGGCTGTTCATCGTGTCGTCGATCCTGGCATAGTCCAAGGGGATCTCGTCGGTGCCGCGCGCCTGCATGACTATGTGAGCGCCCCCCTTGAGGTCAAGGCCGAGCCTTACCCTCCCGTCTATCGGGAACACCGCCGCGATCGATACGACCAACACCGCTGCTATGATGCCCAGCCTCCATTTATCCCTCTTCAGCATTTTAGATAAACGCCTCCCGCGGTTTGCTCATTTCTTCTGCTCTTTCGTCTCTTCGGCGGAGGCCTCGATGTCCTCCTCGGAGAAGTCATCGCCAGTCACCAGGGCCTCGTTCTCCTCGTAAGACACACCCTCATCGGACCCGCGCAAAGGAGCCCGCTCGACCTCCTCTCGGCGGACGTCGTCCGTCTTTTCGAGCGAGACCGCTTCGGGATTCTCCTGCTTGCCGTTTGGCGATCCATCCCTGTCGCGGCGCCTCTTCTTCAATTTGCGGGTCCTGATCCGCTCCTCGCCCGCCTCTCTGCGAGTCGATATCGAGGATTTCAATATCCGCGCCTTCACCCCGTCCGCCAGCTCAATTATGTACGAGTCGTCCAAAACCTCGCAGACGCGCCCGAAAAACCCCCCGGCGGTTATGACCGTGTCTCCCCTGGATATGGAAGCCAGCATCGTTTCGTGCTGTTTCTGCTTCTTCTTCTGCGGGCGGAGTATGAGGAAATAAAATATAAAGAACATTATCGCCAGCATGGGCAGCATATCGAGCCAGCCGCTCTGCCGAGGAGTTCCTTGAGGCGCGTCCGCCGCTTGCGCCGCCCCCGCGAGCAGGAGCTCTCGGATCCACTCAGTCAATTGTTGCAAAAAAATCCCTCCTGTCGGGTCTTCCCCCTAATTCCGTCGAACATTTTAGCACGAATTTCACAAAAGACTACACTCGCCGTGAAAATCGGCTTCGCGAATGAGCCGAGCCAGCAACATAAAGCCCCCGCCCGAAAAATCGCGGGGGCGTTGTTCAGCGGCTATATGCCCATTCCTTCATTTGCGCGCGATGATCTCGATCTCAACCAACCCTCCGAGCGGCAGAGACGACACCTCCACGCACGTTCTGGCTGGCGGGTCCGAATTGAAAACTCGGCCGTAAGCCTCGTTGACCTCCTTGAAGCCGGCCATGTCGGTCAAAAAAATCGTCGCCTTCACGACGTCGGACGACGTCAGTCCCTGCGACGAGAGAAGCGCTAGCACGTTCTTGAGCGCCTGGATGGCCTGGGTCGTCACGTCCGGCCCGGCGAGCGCCCCGCTCTCGGGGACGAGACCGAGCTGGCCGGAGCAATACAGGAAATCGCCGGACCAAACCGCCTGGCTGTACGGCCCCGCGGCAACCGGGGCGTTGCTTATGGAAACAGTCTTCTTCATGATCTCGTTCTGTCCTCCCGCGTTCGCTAATTTTATTTGGCTCGAGGAAGCGCCGGCTAAAGTGGCTTCCGTCTCCGCCTCCCTTTAGGCTTATGACGATGAATCGGCGTTCCTCAATTCGGCCGTTTCCCGCGGCTGACCGCGGACATGCCGGAGTACTTCGCTCTGTCCCCCAGCGCTTCCTCTATGCGCAGCAGCTGGTTGTACTTGCTCACCCTGTCCGTGCGCGCCAGAGCCCCGGTCTTTATCTGCCCGGCGGCGGTCGCCACGGCCAGGTCGGCGATGAACGAATCGGCGGTCTCGCCGGAGCGATGGGAGATCATAGCTCCGTAGCCGGACCTCTCCGCCATGGATATGACCTTGAGCGTCTCCGACAGGGTGCCGATCTGATTGAGCTTTACCAATATGGCGTTGGCAACCCCATCTTTGATGCCCCGCGAGAAACGGACGGGGTTGGTGACGAATAGATCGTCGCCCACGAGCTGCACGCGCCCGCCCAGTTTCCCGGTCAGAGCGGCCCAGCCGTCCCAGTCCTCCTCCGCCATACCATCCTCGATGCTGATTATCGGGTACTTGGAGCAGAGGTCGGCGTAGTAGTCGCACAGCTCATCCGACTTGAGCTTGCGCCCCTCGCCCGCCAGAGCGTAGGCGCCGTCCTTGAAGAACTCGCTGGCGGCCACGTCCATGGCCAGGCTTATCTGAGCCCCGGGCTCGTACCCGGCCTCGGTGATGGCGTCGACGAGATACGTGAACGCCTCGGAGTTGGCCTTGAAGTTCGGCGCGAATCCTCCCTCGTCGCCGATCGCTGTGGAATGCCCCGATTTTTTGAGTATCTTCTTCAGAGCGTGATAGGTCTCGGCTCCCATTCGAAGCGCGTCCGAAAAAGAGGCCGCGCCGTGGGGGACCAGCATGAACTCCTGTATGTCGAGGTTGTTGTCGGCGTGAGCTCCGCCGTTCACTACGTTCATGAAGGGGGTCGGAAGGAGGTATGGGCCAAGGCCGCCTATGTAGGCCCACAGCGGCAGCTCGTGCTCCCCCGCGGCGGCGCGGGCCGCGGCGAGCGACACGCCCAGAATGGCGTTCGCTCCGAGCCTGCCCTTGTTGTCCGTCCCGTCCAGCTCGATAAGGCGCCCGTCTATCCCCGCCTGATCGGACGGATCCAGTCCGATCAACTCTGGCTCTATGATGGTGTTCACGTTTTCGACTGCCTTGAGGACTCCCTTTCCGCCGTATCTCCTTCCGCCGTCGCGAAGCTCGACGGCCTCGAACGATCCGGTCGAAGCCCCGCTGGGGACGCTGGCCTTGCCTATCACCCCGCTTTCAAGCCACACCTCGGCCTCGACTGTGGGATTGCCCCTGGAGTCGAGAATCTCCCGACCAAGCACAGATACGATCTCACTCATAGCAAAACACACTCCTTTCGTCTGTCGCTACCATGGTTTTTTCCAGTCGTCCAACCCTCTCTCCCGGACGATCTCGAACGACGTCTCCCCGCGCTTCAGCGCCCGTTCGTCCGCGGTCAGGACGAGCACCTCCAGCAACCTCCTGGGGAAAGCTATCTCCATTCCGTCCCCGTCCCGCACCTCCGAGGACGGCTTTGCCCTGCGACCGTTCAACCTCACCGCGCCTACCTCCAGCATCTCGGCCGCGGCGGCGCGGCGCCTGACCAGCCTGGAGAGTTTGAGAAACCTGTCGGCTCGCATGTCCCCGGCGGCTCGTCAGTCGAGGAAATCCTTGAGTCTTCTGCTGCGGCTGGGGTGGCGCAGCTTGCGAAGCGCCTTGGCCTCTATCTGGCGGATCCGCTCCCTCGTCACCCCGAAGCGCTTGCCTACGTCCTCCAGCGTGTGGGCGTGACCGTCCTCGAGGCCGAACCGCAGGCGCAGCACCTCTCGCTCCCTGTCGCCGAGGTCGGCCAGCATCTCCTCCAACTGTTCGCGCAGTATGAGGCTCGCCGCCACCTCCTCCGGGTTCGGCATGTCCTTGTCCTCGAGAAAATCGCCGAGCTGGCTGTCCTCCTCTTCGCCGATGGGGGTCTCTAGGGAGACGGGCTCCTGGGCGATTCGCTGTATCTCCTCGACTCGATCGGACGATATCTCCATCTCGACCGCTATCTCCTCGGCGGTCGGCTCGCGGCCCAGGCGCTGTACGAGCTGGCGCGACATCCTGATAAGTTTGTTGATCGTCTCGACCATGTGAACCGGTATGCGTATGGTGCGAGCCTGGTCCGCGATGGCTCTGGTTATCGCCTGGCGTATCCACCAGGTGGCGTAGGTGCTGAACTTGAAACCCTTCTGGTAGTCGAACTTCTCGACAGCGCGGATCAACCCGAGGTTCCCCTCCTGTATGAGGTCCAGGAACAGCATCCCCCGGCCTATGTACTTCTTCGCGATGCTCACCACGAGGCGCAGGTTCGCGTCGACGAGGTGGGACTTCGCCGCGGGGTCGCCAGCCTCTACGCCCTTTGCGAGCTCGACCTCCTCCTCCGCGGTGAGCAGGGCTATCTTGCCGATCTCGCGGAGATACATGCGCACCGGGTCGGAGAGAGGCAGCTCCTCGAGTGCCGGGTCCTCCTTGCTGGAGACCATCGGTAGTATGTCATCGTCGAGATCGTCCTTTTCCTTGGGCTCGTCGACGACGTCTATCCCCAGCTCCATTATGTTGAGGTAGATGTTGTCCAATATCTCGGCGGACAGGATCTCCTTCGGCAGGCGCTTCTCTATGTCCTCATAGGTCACGAAACCCTTTTCCCTGCCGGTGTGGAGCAAGTCCTTGATGCTCTCGATGTAATCCATCATCTCCTCCGCCGGTATTTCGGCGCCCACAGGCTCCACCGACGACTCTATCGACTCCATGGACGACTCGATGTCCCCCGGCGACGCGTCAAGATCGACATCGTCCCCGTCCGCGCTTTTGTCTATCTTTTCAAGAACATCCTCGTTCTCATCCACTGGCTGCCACCCCCCCCTATATATAGAAATTATCACGCCAATCTCCCCGCATCCGCCGCTATCCCTTCAACTTCTTGACCAGCTCGCGATACTCCATGAGCTCCTCCCCGCTCGCTTCCTCGCTCAGCACGATTCGTCTGAGAGACTCGTACCTCCTCTTCATCGCCCCGTTCTTGACGTCCTCCAGCAGCTTCGCCGCGTGCTCGCTTCCCAGGTTCCCCTCGGACAGCACCGCGTTGCCGCGCGCTATACGCCCCATGCAGTTTGAATCCCCCATCATGCGCCACCGCGACTCCAGCTCCCCCGGGGTGTCGCCGGACAAGAGCGCCGAGACGATCCCGGCTGCGGCCTCATCCTCGAAGTACGGCATAATGTCGCCGCAGGTGAAGTCGGATCTCAGCTCCTCGTGCTGCCAGAGCAGGCCGCAAAAAGCGCACTCGAGATCCCTGGCCCTGCGGTCCCGCTCGCTAGCGCCGCTATCATCTATATATACGCTCGAAGCGCCGCCAATGCCTTCTGCGTAAATTGCGGATTTTTCGTCATCATGACTTTCCCACGCGGGGCGGCGAGAGGCGTTTCGCCTTCTGGCCTCTATTTCGCGCTGGAGCTCGTGCTGCAGCACCCCGAATCCCTTGGCGATGCCGGGCAGGTGCGGCGCGAGGTCGAGCGGCGGGATGCCCGCCAACCGGGCGAGTATCTCCTCCCTGGCCTTATGCCCTCTGCCGGGCGTCCTGAGATCGTTCCTTCTTATGTGCACGTGGTAGATCGGCAGGGATCTGGATTTTTCTATGGCGCTCTCGAACGCCTCGGCTCCGCCTTCGGCGGAGAGCGCGTCGTCAGGATCGAGCCCCTCTCTCAGCGTCACGACCCTGACGTCCACCCCCTTGCGCTGCAATATGTACATGCCCCTTATCGAGGCCTCCTGCCCGGCGCCATCGGCGTCGTAGGAAATGTAGCAGAGATCCGTGAAACGCTTAATGAGCGACGCCTGCTCCTCGGTCAGTGACGTGCCCAGGGACGCCACCGCCTCGGAGAACCCGGAGAGGTGCGCCCTGATCGCGTCCATGTAGCCCTCCATGAGGATTGTCCTGCCGCGCTCCCTGATGGATCGCTTGGCCTCGTGCATGAGGTAGAGTATCCGGCGTTTGTTGAAAACCTCCCCCTCGGGGCTGTTGACGTACTTCGCGCCCTCCCCGTCGATGAGCCTCCCGCCGAACCCGACGATGTGTCCCATGTCGTCGCGGACGGGGAAGATCACGCGCCCTCTGAAGCGGTCATATACCCCCTTTTCGCCCCTGATCGCCACGCCGGCGCCGACGATCTCATCCTCTCCAAAGCCGAGG
This sequence comes from Synergistaceae bacterium, assembly GCA_031269245.1. Classification (GTDB taxonomy): domain Bacteria; phylum Synergistota; class Synergistia; order Synergistales; family Synergistaceae; genus JAIRKI01. Next base: position 8,006 of record JAISZL010000068.1, read on the forward strand.
GACTTGAGGCGATTCGACAGGGCATCCCACGACTGCGGGGACCAGCCCAGCTCAAATATCCGCGAACTACCCCCGTCGAGGTTCCTGCGGGCCAGGTACGCCCTGGCCGCTTCGCCTCCGCTGCCGCCCAACGACTCGCGGAAAAAAATCCCCGCTTCCTCGAGCACGGCCCTCGCGCCTCTTTGCCTTTCGGCGGGTTTGCCGCCCGCGCCGGCGGAGCGGGGCGAGAGTTTAACCCCCGCGCGGTCGGCCAGCAGGTTCAGAGCCTCGGGAAACGACAGTCTCTCCAGCTCCATGAGGAAGGCGAATATGTCGCCCCCCTTGCCGCACCCGAAACAGTGGTACGTCTGGCGCTCTTGGGAGACGTAGAACGAGGGGGTCTTCTCCGCGTGAAAGGGGCACAACCCGACGAGCGAGTTGCCCGCCCTCCGCAGCCGAACGTAGTCCCCTATCACGTCAACTATGTCTATCCGTGACTTTATCTCGCGAACGTCGTCTGACATCGAACATACCGCTCCCTGCGTATACAACCACCGCTGGCTCCCAGCAAAAAAACCGGGAGCCAGTCGGAAGACGGATGTTTCAAGGACTCGAGCGCTACCCGATGAATAGAGGCGCCAGCACCAGTGACACCACGGTCATGAGTTTTATCAGTATATTGAGGCTCGGCCCGGCGGTATCCTTGAAGGGGTCCCCCACGGTGTCCCCGTTGACGGCCGCGGCGTGCGCGGAAGAGCCCTTGCCGCCGTGCCGGCCGGACTCGATGTACTTCTTGGCGTTGTCCCAAGCGCCGCCGGAGTTGGACATGAATATGGCCATCATGACGCCCGTCACTATCGCGCCGCCTAGAAGCCCGCCGAGTGCGGGGGCTCCGAGCGTGAGGCCTACGGCCACCGGAACTATCACCGCCATCATTCCCGGCACGACCATCTCCTTGAGCGCGGCGGCGGTCGATATATCGACACACTTCTCGTACTCGGGGCGGCCGGTGCCCTCCATGATGCCCGGTATCTCCCTGAACTGGCGCCTGACCTCCTCGATCATGCGTTCGGCCGCTCTGCTCACGGCCTGTATGGAGAGAGCGCTGAATATGAAGGGAAGCACCCCCCCTATGAAGAGGCCGATCATGACGTTCGGGTCCATCAGGTCTATCTTGTCGAGCTTCGTCGCGGCCGCGTAGGACACGAAGAGCGCCAGGGCCGTGAGAGCCGCGGAGCCTATGGCGAGCCCCTTGCCGACCGCCGCCGTCGTGTTGCCGACCGCGTCGAGTCGGTCCGTTATCTGGCGAACCTCGTGCGGCAGGCCGGCCATCTCGGCTATGCCGCCCGCGTTGTCGCTGATCGGGCCGTATGCGTCGACCGAGAGGACCATCCCCGTGATGGAGAGCATCCCCACCGCCGAGCAGGCTATGCCGAACATGCCGCCGGACTTCATCCCGACGAGGGTGGCCGCGCAGATGAGGATGACGGGCGCCACGGTGGACTTCATGCCGACCGAGATGCCGGCCAGCACGTTCGTAGCGGTGCCGGTGGCGGATGCATCGGCTATCTCCCTGACGGATTTATAGTCGGACGACGTGTAGACCTCGGTGATGAGCCCGATCACTACGCCGCATACGACCCCGGCGACGACCGACCAGAACAGATTCACGCTGCCGAACATCCACTTCGTCAGCACGAAGGTGCCCGCTATCATGAACACGCCCGTCGCGTACAGCCCCATGCTCAATGCCCTCTGGGGATTGCCGCCCTCCCTGACCCTGACGAAGAACGTTCCCAGGAGGGCGGAGACTATCCCGACGGCGCAGAGCAGCATCGGGTAGACGACCCCTGGCAGCTGAAGGGTGATCGCGCCTATGGCCATCGCGGCCAGAATGGAGTTCACGTAGCTCTCGAAGAGGTCCGCGCCCATGCCGGCGATGTCGCCGACGTTGTCGCCGACGTTGTCCGCTATGACCGCCGGGTTGCGCGGGTCGTCCTCTGGGATGCCTGCCTCGACCTTGCCCACGAGATCGGCCCCCACGTCCGCCGCCTTGGTGTAAATCCCGCCGCCGACGCGCGCGAAGAGGGCGATCGAGCTGGCGCCGAAGCCGAAGGCCGTCACCGCCTGGATGTCCCCCAGGATGAGGTACGCGCCGAAGACCCCCAGCAACCCGACGCCGACGACCGTCATGCCCATCACGCTGCCGCCCCTGAACGCTATGCCCAAAGCATCGCTCATGCCCTTGAGCGCGGCGAACGCCGTCTTCCCGTTCGCCTTGGTGGCGACCTTCATGCCGACGTAGCCGGTGAGGGCGCTGCAAAGCGCGCCCGCCACGAAACACGCGGCCGTCGGCGCTCCGAGGTAGAACCCGAGAATTGCCCCCACGACGACTACGAAGATGGAGAGCGATTTGTACTCACGATACAAAAACGCCATGGCGCCGCCCTGTATGATGGCGGAAAGCTCGTTGATGCGGTTGTTTTCCACCGCATAAGAATCTATTTTCGTGGCGGCGTAGATCGCGTAAATCAACGAAATTCCAGCCACTACAGCTATAGCCGCATACAACAACGATAAATGTTCCATAACTAATTCGACCCCTCCCAACGAATTATTGGTGATTCTTGACGATAAAGATAAAACTTGGCGCTCGCTTGCGAATTTCTCGTTGGCCCTCCGACATCACCCCTCCATAACACGGCAGGGATACTCCTTAATTGTACCTCAAAATTCACGTGAAATATACAGAATATACTTCCATTATTTGGATATCGATGAGATACTATAACCATCATCCCCATGAATTGCGCTTATATATTTTTACAAGAACATAAGTATAAAGGATGCAAAATAAAATAATGAAATATGTTGAATCTAGTGATACGACTAAAAAAATACATCCATCAGACGAGATTGAGGTCTTAAAAACACCTTATGATGAATTGCCGGACAAGACCGTGGTTTTAAAAGTTCCCGTCCGGATGCTGGGGAACAGCGAGGGGACCGTCGCGAAAGAGGTGTTGGCGAGAAACGGCGCCGTGATACTGCCGGTGGGGGTCGACATAACCATTTTCGAGGCATCCATGGGCGTCCTTATAAAAAAGATGGAGGAGCAGGGGATCGAGTTCGTGCACCTGCATCCTCCGCAGATGCTGTCCGAGCATGACATAAACGAGATAATAGAGCGGGTATACTCCAACGAGAACGACCTCATAAGCAAGGAAAAGGCCGTAAACGTCATCAAGGGCGTGGACAATCTCTTCCACAACATCAGGGAGGACGACCTCGCCGCCGGGATAACGACCACGATAACCAACATGAGCCAAGATCTCACGGAGGATCTGCTGCGCAACCCCTCGGTCGCGTTCTCGCTCGGCAAGGTTCAGGAGGCCGACGAGTACACGTTTGTCCACTCCTTCAACGTGGCGATCCTGACGGGTTTCCTGGCAAACAGGATCCATCCGGGCGACAGGGATTTCCTCCAGAAGATCGTGATGGGCTCGCTCATCCACGATATAGGCAAGGCGAAGATCCCCCTGGAGATCCTCAACAAACCGGCGCCGCTCAGCCCCGCGGAGTTCACCGAGATGAAGCGCCACCCGAGCCTTGGGGTCAGCATGGCGCTGAAGTCTGGGGTCACTGACCCCGCCATCATAGCGGTCATCGGCGGACACCATGAAAAGTGGTCCGGCAAGGGGTACCCCAAGGGGAAGAAGGGCTTCGAGATACCGGAGTCCGCGCGCATAGCGGCTGTGGCCGACGTATTCGACGCCCTGACCGCAAAGAGGGTGTACAAGAACTCCATGTCGTCCAGGAACGCGATAACGCTGATCCTCAAGGACTCGGGCTTCCACTTCGACATCAGGGTGGCAAGGGAGCTGCTCGTCAGCCTCGGCCTGTATCCTCCGGGGTCGATAGTGGCCCTGTCCGACGGAAGGGTAGGCATAGTGGTCTCCGGAGGCGGCAAGGATCTGGTTCGCCCGGTGATCCTGCTTCAGGAGACGGACAACAAGAAGAAGAAAAACGCGCCTGACGCGCCGGTCTTCGTAGACCTCAAGAACGCGGGGGACATCTGCATATCGCAATACCTGGGGCACGGAGAGAAGAGGGATCTCAAGTATGACTGACCTATAGGCGAGGGCGGGCGTTCCTCGCGGCGATCACGGCGGCCAGGCCGGCCCCTACGCCATTGTCGATGTTCACCACCACCAGCCCTGGCGAGCAGGAGGACAGCATCGCATTGAGCGCTGTCGTCCCGCCGGAGGCCACGCCGTAGCCCACTGAGGTTGGCAAGCCTATGACGAGGCACGGCAGAAGCCCGGCAACGACGCTCGGCAGTGCCCCATCCATCCCGGCGGCCACTATGGCCGCGTCGGCCCCGGACATCTCTGGCAACACGTCTAAGAGACGGTGCAGCCCGGCCACTCCGACGTCGAAGAACTTTCTGGCCTCCAGGCCGAAGAACTCCGCTATCCCCGCGGCCTCGAGGGCTGCCGGTATATCGCCGCTCCCCGCCGTGACCACAGCCACGATGGCGCCGGACCGGGGGCGCGGGGTACACTCAATGAGGCCCAGGCGCGACACGGGGTCATACGATAGGCGCGGAGTCCCATCCGCTATCAGATCGGCCTGCGCAGGGCTCATCCTGCTGAATGCCATGTTCATCCCCCTCGCCCTGACGTCGCGAGCGATGGAGAGCATCTGCGAGTCGGACTTGCCGGGGCAGTAAACGACCTCGCCAACCCCTCTGCGAGCCTCCCTGGCGTAATCCAGCCTCACCTCGCCTGCCTCCATTGGCGGTTATGCCCTCATTATGTCCATCGCGCTGTTCGACATCGACTTGCTCGTCTCGACGACGGTCAGGTTTGCCTCGTAGGCGCGGCTCGCCACCATCATGTCGGCCATCTCCCGCACGACGTTGACGTTCGGGTAGGCGACGTAGCCCTCCGCGTTCGCGTCGGGGTGGTCGGGCTGATACGCCAGCCTCGGCGGGGTCGCGTCCGTCGCTATCTCCGACACCCTGACTCCGGACGACGAGTAAAACCCCAGCCAGCCCTTGGCCATTCGGTCCTCCCGCGCGCCCACGGCGTCCAAGAGGCGCTCCTGAAAGACCGGCACCCTCCTGATGTACGGACCTCCCTCCGGCGTGCGGGTCGTGTTCACGTTCGCCAGGTTGCTCGATATTGTATCCATCCACAACCTGTGGGCTGTTAAGGCACTGCCGGCTATGTCGATGGATCTGAATACCCTCATTACGCTCCGCCTCCTATGGCCCTCCTGTAATTCGCTATCTTGCGGGTGAGGACCCTGGTCATCGCCTGATACGTTATCCTGGTCTCCGCCAAGCGCGCCGCCTCGGTCTCCGGGTCCACGTTGTTATGGTCGAGCCTGTATATCTCGTAGCCGACAGATCTCTCGAAGGGGATCACCTCCGCCACGCTCGTCTTGACGTTGGAGAAGTGCCTGTCGCTGCTGCGCTTCAGCGGGAGCTTTCTCGGGGAATCTATGACCTCCTTGAGCTGGTCCTCGAAGGAGACCTCCTTGCGGGCGTAACGGGGGGTGTTCACGTTGGCTATGTTCTGGGACGTGGCCTCCAGGCGTTTCGCGAGGCCGCCAAGGTCGCGCTCTATCACACCCCACGTCATGTCTCCTATCATCCTTGAAACACCTCCCCTTTTGCCGCCGGGCATCCCTCAGGCTTCATGCCGCAAGCCCGGATTGCCCTCCACTATCTATATTCGGACGCCATCCCCGAGGGCTTTAGCCGAACCGCTGAAAGATCAAGCGACGCTCGCTGAGTCGTTGAACTTGGGAGCCCTCTCCCATTTGTCGGCGCGGATCCCCAGTTCCTCCAGGAAGAGGTTGCTTATCACCCTGATATAGGTGCCCTTCATGCCCAGGCTCCTGCTCTCTATGATACCGGCGCTTCCCAGCTTGCGCAGTGCGTTGACTATGACGCTGCGCGTGACTCCCACCCTGTCCGCGACGCGGCTGGCGACCACGACCCCGTCCATCCCCCCGAGATCCTCTATGATGTGTTTTATGGACTCGACCTCGGAGAACGAGAGCGCCCTCATGGCCATCTGCACGACCAGCCGCTCCCTGCCGCGCTCCTCTATGTTGCGCCCGCGCTCGTTCAATATCTCGAGCCCCACCACGGTGGCCAGGTACTCGGCCAGAACGAGGTCCTTCGTCGCGAACGGGTCGCCGAAGCGGGCCAGTATGAGCGTGCCGAGCCGCTCGGCCATGCCGTTGATCGGCACGAATAGCACGTGCTTGTTCGAATAGGTGCACACCTGGTCGGAGTACGCGCACAATCCATTGTCGGTGTGGTTGAGCACCGACTCCCTCGCCATGTTGAGTTTCTCCACGTACTTCTCCGGCATGAAGTTCCCCTCGAGGAACCCCTCCATTATCGGGCAGTCGTACTCGCTGACCCAGGAGTACCCCAGTATCCTGCCCTCCCTGTTTATCAGATACACGTTCGCGGACGACAGGTCCGTCAGAAGCCTCGCCAGCTTCTGGTAATCGGGCATCCTGTTGTCGAGTCTGTTTTGCAGGACTCGGCTCACCAGCCTCGTCTTCTCCAACAGGTCATTTAAATCGTCGTTGACCTGGCACTCCGTCATATCAATGACCCCTTCCATTAAATACACAAATCAATGAAGCCTACAGCAGGTACTTTCTGGCGTCCTCATCCAGCACCAGCGCCTCCAGCCTGTGCCTCACGAAATCCCCGTCGATCTCGATTCGGGACTCGCATTTCCCCTCGTCCCCGGCATCGAAACTTATCTCCTCCAGCAACTGCTCCATCATCGCGTGCAGTCTGCGCGCGCCGATGTTCTCCATCTGGGCGTTCATCGCGGCGGCGTACTCGGCTATCGCGCCGACCGCGTCCTTCGTGAAGACCAGCTCCGTCCCCTCCGTGCCTATCAGGGCTACGTACTGCTTTATCAGGCTGTTCTCCGGCTCGGTGAGGATTCTCATCAAGTCGCCCTCTGACAGCGCCTCAAGCTCCACCCGTATGGGCAGCCTGCCCTGCAGCTCGGGCGCCAGGTCCGAGGGCTTGTTGTGGTGAAACGCCCCCGCCGCTATGAACAGGATGTGGTCGGTCTCGACCGGGCCGTACTTCGTCTGCACAGTCGAACCCTCTATTATCGGCAGGAGGTCCCTCTGCACGCCCTCGCGGCTGACGTCGGGCCCGGACTTGCCGGCGGCGCCGCCGGCGGCGATCGTGTCGATCTCGTCTATGAAGATGATTCCCTCCTCCTGAGCCTTCTCCACGGCCTCGGAGCTGATCGCCTCCATGTCGAGCAATTTTTCGGCCTCCTCGGCCTGGAGCAGTCTTCGGGCCTCGTCGACGCGCATCCGCTTGCGCCTGGTCTTCTTGGGCAGCATTCCGCCTATGAACTCGCCTATGTTGATGCCCATCTCCTCCATGCCCCCGCCTATGAAGCCCATGCCCACCTTCGGGCTCTCCGCCACGTCTATGTCCACCTCGCGCCCGTCCAGCTTCCCGGCGCGCAGCATGTCGCGCATCTTCTCCCTCGTGTGGGATGTCCTCTCGTCGTCCGCATCCTCGGCATCCGCCGCCGTCGCGCCGTCATCCTTCGCATCGCCGCCCAGAGCCCCGAATATGCGCATTATGTCGGACACGTTCGACCCGTGCGTCTTCTTTTTGCCCGGCAGGAGCGCGTCCAGCAGCCTCTCCTCCGCCATCCCCTCGGCGGCATCCTGCACCTCGTCGATCTTCCGCCGCCGCACCATCTGCACGGATGCCTCGATTAGATCCCTCACCATGGACTCCACGTCGCGCCCCACGTATCCGACCTCCGTGAACTTTGTGGCCTCCACCTTGACGAAGGGGGCGTCGACCAGTTTCGCAAGCCTTCTGGCGATCTCGGTCTTGCCGACCCCTGTGGGGCCGACCATCAATATGTTTTTGGGCGCTATCTCCTGCCTCATCTCCTCGGAGAGCGCCCTCCTGCGTATCCTGTTGCGAAGGGCTATCGCCACGGACTTCTTGGCCGAGTCCTGCCCTATGACGTAGCGGTCGAGGTACGCGACCACCGAGCGCGGGGTGAGGCTCGCCCCCAGTTTCATGGAAATAGCCATTATCCTATCTCCTCCAAAATTATCGAGTCGTTGGTGTATATGCATATCCTTGAAGCTATCTCTATGCTCTTGCGCGCTATCACGCCAGATGGGAGGTCGGTGTTGTCCAGCATCGCGAGCGCCGCCGCCTGGGCGAACATCCCTCCCGAGCCGATCGCCGCGACCCCGTTCTCCGGCTCCAGCATGTCCCCGGCGCCGGACAGCATGAAGACGTCGTTCTTGTCCGCGACGATCATCATCGCCTCGAGTCGGCGAAGGTATTTGTCCGTGCGCCAGTCCTTCATGAGCGCGCCGGACGCGCGGAGCAGGTTGCCGTGGTGCTCGTCCAGCTGTTTTTCGAATCTCTCCAGCAGCGTCATCGCGTCCGCGGTACTGCCGGCGAAGCCGGCTATGGCGTCCCCCCTGCCCTTGCCGCCTATGCGCCTGACCTTGCGCGCTGTCATCTTGACGACCTGGGCGCCGAGAGTGACCTGCCCGTCGCCAGCCATGGCCGTGTGTCCGTTCCTCTTGACGCAGATAACAGTGGTCCCTTCCATGTTGTGCATTATTCCTTCTGCCCTCCGCCGGAGCGCGGGTGCGTCTCCATATAGCTTTTTTTCATCTGTTCCGTCGTGATTTTCAGGTATCGCTGGGTGGTGGCGAGGCTCTCGTGTCCCAGCAGCTCCTGTATGACCCGCAGCGGAGCGCCTCTCTCCAGCATGTGCGTGGCGAAGCTGTGCCGCAGTGTGTGGGGCGTCACTCCGTGAAGCCCGGCGATGTTCGCTATCGACACTACTACTCTGTCCACTGTCCTCTCTGTGAGGCGAAGGGCGTTTACCTTCTCGGGGTAGAACACCGGCGAATCCTCATCCGTGCCCCGGCCCTTCGATTCCGCATCCGCCTTCCACCGCCGCAACATGTCCTGGGCGGTTCTGCCGAAGTAGACCAGCCGCTCCTTCGAACCCTTGCCGGTCACACGTATCTCCCTCTCGTCCATGTTCACGCAACCCCACATGATGGAGACCAGCTCGTTGACGCGCAACCCCGAGCCGTAAAGCAACTCCAGTATGATGGAGTCGCGCAGCCCCTTCTTCCTTCCCTTTGCGGCCGCCTCCAGCATCTTGAGGACGTCCTCGTAGGCTATGGCTCTCGGCAGGGGACCCGAGGCCCTGGGGCTCCGAAGTCCCAGGGATATGTCCCTGTCCAGGACGCGCGACTTCGCCAGATACTTCACGAACCCCCTGAGTGACGAGAGCTTGCGAGCGATCGAACTCCTGGAAAAACCGAAGCCCGACAGCTCTCTCAGATACCCCCGGAGGCAGTCCTGGCTCATGTCATGCGCCGACTCCACCCCTGACGCGGCAAGATAATCCGCGAACTGCGCGAGATCCACCGCGTAGTTCGTAACCGTGTTTTGGGAGCGCCCCATCACGTGGCCTATATGAAGCATAAATTCGTCGACATGGCTGAAAATATCCATTATTAGCATAAATTGTATCACTTTTTCGAATTAAAACAAGAATTTCGAAAAATCCCCAAGATGTTGGACCGCCATCTGCGAGCCGAAAAGATTGTTCAAGGGAGGGAATGACCCATCCGCCGCGCGTCACTCCCCTCGCGGTATGATCTCAATCCAGTAGCCGTCGGGATCCTCGATGAAGTATATGCCCATGACGTGGTTTTCGTAGCATATGCAGCCCATGTCGGAGTGAGCCTTGTGCGCTGACGCGAAATCCCCGACCTCGAACGCGATGTGGGATTCGTTGTCCCCAAGGTCGTAGGGTTCCGCGCGGTCCGCGAGCCACGTCAGCTCGAGCTGGTGCTCCGTCGTCCCGTCACCGAGGAACAGCAGGGAGAAGCCGTCGCCGTCCCTGCGGCGCAGCGTCCTCAGTCCAAGCGCGCGCTCGTAGAACTCCCTGCTTCGCTCCAGGTCCAGCACGTTTATGTTTGTGTGAAGAAATTTCGCCATCATTGCCAGTCTCCTCCGCCAGAGATTAATAATGATCATTACACAACGCCCAGCCAAAGCGCCGGCGCCCTTCAGACGCCTCGGCCGCGCGGCCTGCGTTTCCTAAAAATAGTGCCCAGTGCGCCCGGATGACGTTACTTGATGCACCTCAGCACGTTGTCCATGCCCGCCGCGTATATTCCGTTCGCCCCAACCGCCGGGGCCGCGGCGATGGCCCCTCCGGCTGAGATCCGCCACGCGGCGGCCCCGGTGTCGGCCGCGAGCGAGTATATCTCCCCGACGCTGTTGCCGAAGAACAGGCTGTTTCCCGAGATCGACGGGGAGGACGAGATGGAAGCCCCCGTCTCCTGCCTCCAGAGGACCCCTCCGCTCTCGGCGCTGAGCGCGGTCATCGTCCCCCTTATGTTGCCGAAGTAGACCCTTCCGTTCGCGACGAGCGGCGACGACTCTATCGAGCCTCCGGAGTAGTGCTTCCATATCATGGCCTGGTTCTTTATATCCGCGCAGTACAGTGTCCCATCCCAGCTCCCGAAGTACAGCCTGCCGTTCGCCGCCGCCGGGCCGGTGACCACTGGACCGCCGACTATGGCTCGCCACTTCAGGCGCCCCGTGGAGGCGTCTATCGCCATCATCTTTCCGTCGTTGTTGCCGACGTAGACGACTCCATCCGCGACGGACGGGGACCCGTAGACCTCTCGCCCCGCTTTGTAGCTCCACTTCTCCCAGCCGGTGGACGTGTCGACGCAGTACACGTTCCCGTCGACGCTGCCGAAGTACACCCTGCCGCCCGCAATCGCCGGAGACGACGCCACCATGTTGTGCGTCGTGAACCGCCATTTGAGCGCGCCCGTGCCTGCGTCAAGGGCATACACCTTACCGTCGTACGAGCCGAATATCACAAGTCCGCCGCCGAGCGCGGGCGACGACGTGACCCAGTTTCCGGTCGAGAAGCTCCACAGCGGCTTGCCGTCGGACTCCCTCACCGCGTAGAGGCTGCCGTCGTTGCAGCCGACGTATATCGTTCCGTTCCCGATCGCCGGGGAGGACTGGAGCTCCGCCGGCATCCTCATCTGCCACGAGACCGTCCCCGAGAACCGCCTCGCCGGCGCCGCGGTATCCGCGGCATTGCCGGTGCGCAGCGCGTTCCCGCGGAACATCGGCCAGTCCGCCGCTAACGCGCGGCCCGACATCGATAGAAAGACAAACAGCGCGGAAAGAAATACAAACGATCTCCTCATTGTGCAGCCCTCCAATTTTTTATGTTGATACCAATTCGCGGTCAATCCCTTGCCATGATAGTAACACCATCTGTAAGCGGCGGTATTGAAGATATGGCGCAATAAAACAGATCCTTTGGCGGAAATCACGTAAAATAACCGAGACCCTATGGTATATTTCGTTTGTGAGTTTTTCCAGTATGTGCAATAATACCATGAGAATTCGAATAAAATTATCGAGCGGTATTTCGTGGGAGGGAATACACATGTCAGCGACAACGGCCGAAATTGTGAAAAAACCCGCAAGCGCAGGCGACAACGCGGCTGCGGATAAGGAGCGCACCCTTCTGGTGTTCGACTTGGTCGGCGAATACTGCGGCTTGGATGTCAACCTCGTGCGCGAGATCGTCCACGTCCCGCCGAGGATCACCAGGGTCCCCAACGCGCCCCACTACGTCAGGGGGGTGATAAACCTGAGAGGGACTGTCATCCCGGTGCTGGACTGCGCGTTGAAGATGGGCGGTTCCTTCACGGACAACACGAGCGATTCCCGCATAGTCGTGGCGGAGTTCGAGGGGATACAGTTCGGGGTCCTGGTCGACGCCGTCAGGGAGGTCCGCGCCGTCCCGGACTCCCTCATAGAGTCCGACGGCTCCGCGAGCAGCGACTCCATCGGTGCGCAGTACGTGACAGGGATAGCGAAGATGGACGACGGCAGGCTGATAGTCCTGCTCGACCTTGCGGAGCTCTTTGAGATCACCCAGCTGCTGGAGGAAGAAAATTAAAATTATCGATCTGCACGTCCACAGTGTGCATTCAGACGGAACCAGCACAGTCGGGGAAATAGTCCGCGCGGCGCGGCGCAGGAGGGTGTCCGTGATGGCGCTCACCGACCACGATACGATAGACGGGTGGGAGGTTTTCAGGGACACGTGCGTGAAATGCTCCATAAGACCCGTGATGGGAGTGGAGCTCTCCTCCAAGTTTTCGCGCACGGCGCATATTCTGGGCTATAGGATGAGGAGATTGGAGCCGCTGGAGGATTCCCTGTCGTCCATGAGGGACAGCCGCAGGAGGAGAAACGAGCGGATGCTCGAGCTCCTGACGGATCTGGGTCTCGGCCTGAGCATGAAGGACGTAGAGTCGGAGGCCGGGGGAAGCATAGTGGCTCGACCCCACTTCGCATCGGCCCTGGTGAAGAAGGGGTACGTCAGTGACGCGCAGTCCGCGTTCTCCAAGTACCTGGGGCGCGGGGCGCTGGCTTATGCCGCCCGCGACGGCTTGTCCCCCGCCGATTGTGTGTCCGTGGTCAAAGATGCGGGGGGCTTGCCCGTCCTGGCTCATCCGTCGCTCACCGGATTCAGTGCCGGCGAGCTGGGGGAGTTTTTGGAGGATCTCAAGAGTCACGGTCTGTGGGGGCTGGAGTGCATCTCATCGCACTGTTCGCCGGAGGATGCGTACGAATTTCTCGCGATCGCCGGCGAGCATGGTCTGTTCCCCACCGCCGGCTCCGATTTTCACGGGTCCATACGCCCCAACGCTACCCTGGGCGTCCAAGTGTCCGACAATTTTCTCCCCTGGGCGCGGCTGGGCGTCTCTCTCTGACAAGCTCTACCCTAAATGGATTCGTTGGCGGCGGCTCAACGTCGGAATTGCTGAAATTTTCGCAAAGGAGCGGTCGATTTGGATATTCTGAATTTCAGGAGCGGCACCGTCACGCAGCCTACGGACAGGATGCGCGAGGCGACGGCCTCGGCCGTCGTTGGCGGTGATCCGACTGTGAACGAGCTCGATGAGAGCTCCGTAAGGCGAGCGGTGGAGATTATGGGGGAAATTCTTGAATCTTGCGAGGTTGGAAACCGGTGAATCGAGGATATATGAACCGCTTTGAGGTCGAATCCATAGCGGAGACGATCCTGGGGATGGCTGGGAGCAAGTGCGGCGTTCTTGGGGCAGACGTAATGTATTTTTTCGCGGAGTCGCACTCCTTGAGCCTTTTGGACGGTGCGCCGGAGGAGAACTCATACGGCGTTTCGGGGGGTATCGCGGTTCGTGTGATAGGCCGCGACGGCCGCCAGGGCGTCGCGTATGGGAACGATTTTTCCAGATCCTCCATATGTGACATGGTCGAGTGGAGCCACGCTAACTGCCTGGCCTCCGAACCCGACGAGGGGGTGTCTCTGTACGACGGCCCAGTCCCCGGCGACGAGCGGTCGCTTCAGCTGTACGACGAGAGCATAGCTCGCGGGGTGCCGTCGGAGTTCAGGATGAGAACCTGCATGGAGATGACCGCCATTGCCCGTGAGCGAGACGGCCGGGTCGTTTCGGTCAGGTCGGCCGCGTGGAGCGACAGCGTCGCGGAGTCGTTTTACGCCTCCACGGCAGGAGCGCGAGGCTGGAAGAGGGGCACCGCGGCGTCCTGCGGCGTCACCGTGGTCCTGATGGACGGGGAGTCCTACGAGATGGGCGCGTACGGACACGGCGCGAGGTACATGGAGGATCTCGACGGTGTGGAGTACGCGAGGAGATCAGTGGACAGGACACTGCAGGTGCTTGGCGGCAAGCCCCTGCCCACCGGCAAATACACACTCCTGCTGGACCCGGAGGTCTCCGCATCCATGATCGACGAGATAGGGGACATGTTTTGCGCGTCGGAGATACACAAGGGACGCTCCCTGATGGCCGGCCGCCTCGGAGAAACCGTTGCCGGCTCGTGCGTAACCCTAGTGGATGACGCGAGACTGCCTAGGCGCATGGGCACGTCCTCATTCGACGGGGAGGGCGTACCTACGGGCAGGACGGTGCTCATAGATTCAGGCGCGGCGTCCGCGTACCTCTACAATCTTCAGCACGCGGCCAAGGACGGGGTGAGATCGACGGGAAACGCGGCCAGGAGCCTAGCCTCCCTTCCGGACGTGGGCGTCTCGAACTTGACGCTGGCTCCCGGTTCCGAGTCGAGGGAGTCGCTGATCAGGGGCGTCGGAAGAGGGTTTCTGGTGACCGAGCTGATGGGGCTTCACACCATCAACCCCGTGAGCGGTGATTTCTCGCTGGGGGCTAAGGGAGTAGTGATCGACAACGGGGTCGCCGGCGCGCCCGTCGCGGGGGTCACCATAGCGGGCAACCTCATAGAGTTCTTGAAAAAAATAACGTCGGTCGGCAGCGATCTGGAGTTCTTCGGATCCACCGGGGCGCCGACCATAGTGGCGGAGGGTATCACAGTTGCTGGCGATTAGGCGTTTTTGCGCGGTTGCCGCGGTTTCGGTTTTCGCATTGTTTTTGTGTGGTTCGATTTCATTCGCCGCGGACATGGAACTGGCTCAGGGCGACATACGAAAGGGAAGGGTCTCGATGTTGGAGCGCGATGGGGTCAGATACGCCGCCCTCGACGAGGTGATGACCCGCTTGGCCTTCGCCCCGAGCTCGGTCACGGGCGGGTTTGTAGTGACGTTCTCCGGCAGGAAGATGGAGTTCTGGAGCGGGTCGAACGTCGCCAGGGTGAACGGGACGGTGTTCACGCTCCCGACAAACGTGTTTTTCGAGGACGGCCACTGGTGGGGCGAGGCGAACGTTTCGCTGCAGGTGGTGAGCAATTTCCTGTCCAGCGTCTCGAGGCCTTATGACATAAAATGGATCCCATCCGCTTCGCAGCCCGCTTCTCGGCCATCCGCCGGGGTGCCGGCCGCCCCGGCGGCAAAGGCGCCTCCCGTTAAGCCCCCCGTTCGGCCCTCGGACGATTGGGGCGTCATATCAGGCGTCAGGTGGGGGGAGCAGTTGGATGCGTACAGGGCCGTCATCGACATCTCCAGGCAGGTCGAGACCGTTTTGCGGGAGCACCCTGACAGGGTGGAGGTCGTCTTCTCCAACTCCAGCGTCGAGCCGTTCAGCAGCAGGAGCCCGTGGGCCCCGTTGGCGGCCGCTTCGATGCAGTCCGAGCAGAACGCCGTCTTGACGTTCATTCGCCCTCCGGGCGCGGTGAAGAGCTTCTGGCTCTCCGATCCGCCGAGATATGTCGTTGATTTTTACTTCGGCGGGCCGGCCGCTCCGCCGGAGCCCCAACCTAGCGCTCCCCCCGCAAGGATCGAGACCAATCCCAAAAGGTCGCGGTCGGGGAAGTTTCTCGTGGTCATCGACGCGGGACACGGCGGGCATGACCCCGGAGCGGCCGGAAACAAGCTTCGCGAGAAGGACATAAACCTCCGCGCCGCGATCGAGCTTGCCGAGAGCGCGAAGGCATTGGGGCTCGACGTGAAGCTGACGCGCGCGGACGACAGATACCTGAAGCTCGCTGAGCGCACCGCCTTCGCCAACAACAACAACGCGGACATATTCATAAGCCTGCACTGCAACGCTCTGCCCAAGGGACAGCACGCGTCCGGCACGGAGCTCTACCTGATGGCGCAGCACACGGACAGGGACGCTCTGAACCTGGCTATCATCGAGAACAGGGAAATCCTCGGGGAGGCGCAGAGCTCGGCGGACATCAACGCCGCCGCGGACAAGAGGACTCAACTGCTGCTCAAGATACTCGGGGACATGCAGCAGAGCGACAAAATCAACGAGAGCACGACTCTCGCGGAACATCTTTATGACAAGATGAGAACCGCCCAGTTTCCGATCCGCAAGGTGCGGCAGGCGCCGTTCTTCGTGCTCAGGGGCGCCGGAATGCCGGCGGTGCTCGTGGAGATGGGCTATATAACGGAGGCGAGCGACGCGAAGCAGTTAAACTCGGCGCAGTACAGGAAAAAGATGATGGACTCGCTTGCGGCTGGCATATTGAACTATCTCAACAAAAGACCGGGAGAGGGAGGACGTTAATGAGGCCTTCTGAGAGAAGAAAGTGGAAGAGCAGCGACGAGCCGTCTCCCCGAGAGAAGCGGGAGTTGATCGAGAAGGGAGAGTGGAGTGAGGAGGACGACGGCGAACCTGGAAAAGCCCCTTTCATATTCAGGCTTGCCGCGTGGGCGTCCCTGGTGGTGATTTTTTTCGCCGTGGGGTATGGCGCAACGTCGCTCGTCTTCAAATGGATGGACAACAGAGGGGGGAATCGGCATCCTCAGAACCTGGTCAGAAATCAGGACGAGGCGGGCGGTCTTTTGGGACAGATGGGCCAAGATGCCTCCGCTGGATCGGGGGACTCGGCCCCCAAGAGGGACAGTTCCCAGGTCGTGACCATATTCATGCCGAACGGCTCCGCCTTCATGGCTAGGCAGATAGTCTGCCCTGTGGGTTTGAGGGAGGATACGATGAAACTCGCGCTCTCAGCGTATATGGACGCGATGAAGGAGAGCCAGATGCTGGGCCCGTCGGCACAGGCTTTGAACGTCTTTCAGAGCGGGGATTGGCTCTACTTGAACATGAACAAGGATTTTCTGGAGTCCATAAAGTCCCTCGGCGCCGACAAGTCGAGAATACTCTTGACCGGAATGGTCAAGACGATGTCCGACAACTTCGCGCCCGTCAATAAAATCAAGTTTTACGTCGATGGGGAAGAAGTGAGGGACAAGAAACCGCTCGACCTCACCATGCCTTGGGGCATCACCGCAAGGTCCCGGTAGAGCGGGCGGCGGTGTCTCTGTTTGACGGACTCTGCTCCAGGCAGGATAAAAAAATCAGCATAGTGCTGGCGAGCGGCAACGCGCACAAGCGCGAGGAGTTCTCCGATTTTTTCAAGTCCTTTGGAGATGTGGAACTGCTCAGCGCGCGAGATTTTTCCTCCTGCCCCGGGGATGTGGAGGAAAACGGCTCCTCTTACGAGGAGAACGCGCTGGCAAAGGCCAGGGCTTGGGCCGATTTCACCCATATGCCATCTCTGGCCGACGACAGCGGAATCGAGGTTCGCCGCATGGATTGGAAGCCGGGGATATTTTCCGCTCGCGCCGTATCCGGCAGCGACTCATGCCGGATCGAGCGGCTGATGGACGAAATGGGGCGCGCGCCTGACAGGAGGGCTCGTTTTGCGGTCTGCCTCGTGGTGGCTTTTCCGTCGTTCAAGCCGGTCCGCGCGCGCGATTATTTCGCCGTCGAGGCCAGGTGCTGGGGAACGATAGCGCGCGCTCCGTCGGGCGAGCACGGTTTTGGATATGACCCGGTCTTCATACCGGATGGGTTCGACAAGACCTTCGCTGACCTCGGGCCCGCGATAAAATCGAAAATTTCGCATAGGGCAATCGCTATGCGGGGAGTAGCGCAAATACTTCCCAATATGTTAAAATATTTTGCCGCTTGTGATAAGTTCAAGCGAACGCTCTGACGAGGGGGTTTACCAAACGCATGACCATTAAGGGTTTCTTAGAGATACTATTTATTTTGCTGTGCGCGGCTTTGATGGGTGTCATTTTGATGCAGCACCGGAAGAGCGGAGGGTTCTCGGGAAGTTTCGGCGGGGGCGGCACGCAGATGGACCTCTCAGGAGGGTCGTGGCAGCGGATGACGCAGATGACCAAGGTAACTGTGGTGCTGGTCGCTGTTTTTATGGCGCTCTCCTTTTTGCTCGCACTCCTGTAGAGTTTTGACGCTCGCTGCGGAGGCCGCGCTTGACCGTATATTTATGTTATATTATAATTCGAGAGTTTTTCTGAACAGTTTCATGCACTGCCCCCCTACGGCGGTGTTTTTTGAAGAGGAGGAAGTTTTATGATAGGTACGCGCACATTTGTGGCCAAGCGCGAAGAGGTGGAGCGGAAGTGGTATGTCGTCGACGCGTCCGGGAAGCATCTAGGCAGGCTGGCCGTCCAGATTGCCCGCATTCTCACTGGGAAACACCGTCCGACATATACGCCGCACGTCGATACCGGCGATTTCGTCATCGTCGTCAACGCGGACAGGGTGGGGCTTACGGGAAAGAAGACCGAGCAGTCGAAGTTATACAGGTACAGCGGTTATCCCGGTGGACTGAGGTCCTCGACATACGGCGAGGTCCTAAAGAAGCGCCCAGCCCACCTCATCGAGAGGGTCATCTGGGGTATGTTGCCGAAGACCAAGCTGGGCAGAGCCATGTACAAGAAGCTCAAGGTATATTCCGGGAGCTCCCATCCGCACGCATCGCAGACGCCGGAAGCTGTCGACAGCTTCCAGTGGTAGGAGGAATATTATGGACGTTGTGAATTATTGGGGGACCGGGCGCCGCAAGAACGCCGTCGCGCGGGTGCTCCTCCGAGCCGGGAGCGGCAAGGTCACTATAAACAACCGCACGGTCGACGACTACCTGCCGCGTTACTTCTGGAAATCGCAGGCTATGGAGCCCCTCAAGGTCGCGGGAGTCGAGGGCAGTGTCGATATCATGGTCAACGCCCACGGCGGCGGTTTGACCGGACAGAGCGGCGCGATCAGGATGGGCATAGCCCGCGCCATACTGAAACTCAACCCCGAGGCGAGGCCCGTTCTCAAGAAAGCCGGAATGCTGAAGCGCGACTCCCGCATGGTCGAGCGCAAGAAGTTCGGCCAGAAGGGCGCGCGAGGCAAGAGGCAGTTCTCCAAGCGCTAAAATATACCGGAGCAGCCAAAAAACGAGCCGCCATTTGGCGGCTCGTTTTTATACCAATATCAATTCGCAATCAAGGACCTGAAGTTAAAGGATTTTTAAGATGCTTTGGGCTTTGCTCCTCCGCCGTTGATTGTGATATTATTATAAGGCGGTGATACAAAAGTTGCCTTTATTAGCATTGACATTGAATCTGCCGCGCCGATGCCGCGAATACCAGTGACAAAAATAATCGGCGTCTTCTTGAAAACAGAATCATGAAGATCTATTGACATGGGCGGGATGAAAAGAGCTGAACCTATATGTCTGGGTTCGCTAGCGGGAGAGAGGTTTGGGGATGTTCGGTTTAAGTTCGATCGAGAAGAGAATTTCAGCAAAGATTGACGGACTGGAAGAAAAAATGGAGGCGTATTTTTCCGATCGCTTCGAAAAGATTGAAGAGCATCTCCAGCAGTCAATTCGTCAGGAGCGCAGAAATCAGGCGGCACTGGAGAGCGTGTTCGAAAACCAGAAGGCTGAACTCTCAATGCTCCGCAGGATACGGGACGAATCAGGCGCACTGAAGGTGTTGATGAATTTCGCGGAGGGTTTTGCGCTATGGCGTCAATCCCAGCCGGATGCGCCGGAGATACGAGTGCTATGGATGAAGCTCGGCGCGATGCTCGACCATTTCGGCCTGACAATAGAGGCGGAGGCCTGGATCCCTTTCGATCCATCGCTTCATGAGGCGTGTGCCGTGCGCTTCGACCCGGAGGCGCCGGATGGGCATGTGCTGGAGGTGGTGCGTCCGGGGTTCTCGTCGGACGGCGAGGTTTTACGCTACGCCGCCGTCGTCGTAAACCGTCCGAACGTTTTGGTTTTAGGCGAGGACGAGTCTGAGAGCGGGTATCGGTATGATGACGGCGCCTCGGCCGAGACTGAAGGGTGGGGAAGCTGAATGATCGAGTCCGCGTATGAAATTTTGAAAATTTCGCGCGACGCGACGCCCGAGGAGGTGAGGGCGGCTTACGTGAAACTGGTTCGCCGTTATCCCCCGGAACACTTCCCGGAACGGCTGGCGCGTTTCCGCAACGCCTACGCCAAAGTATGCCTGGACGACGAGTTCCTCCTCAACCTCTTGGAATCAGGGGTATGCAAAAAGACGCCGCTCGAGTTTGCCGGATTCCTCTGGGGGGACCGTAGGGAGTTCTATTTCGCGGAATCCGACCTGGGCGATCTCGCGACGCTGGCTGGCGGCCGGAACGGGCACACCGTTGACGGCATCCTTGAATCCATTGACACGTCTGACATTGAGTGGAGAGGATTGGAGCAAAGATGAGTGAATCTAAAATTTTTGGCATCGACCTTGGGACGACGAACTCCTGTATATCCGTTCTGGACAATAAGAAACCGCGCGTGATTCCGGTGGATGGGAGTGGGGTGGTCCCATCGGTGATAAGCGTCCTCGGCGACGAAATTTTAGTTGGGCGCAGGGCTAAAAACCGCGCTGTCGCCTTCCCCGAACAGTCCGTGCGTTCCGTAAAGCGCAAAATGGGGACGGACAAGGCCATCGTCATAGGGGAAAAATCATACAGCCCCGAGGGTATTTCGGCAATGATATTGCGCTTTCTCTGCGATGAGGCCGCGCGTTTAGAGGGTCACGAGGTTTCAAGAGCCGTGATCACGGTGCCGGCTTATTTCAGCGACGCGCAGCGAAAGGCTGCGATCGAAGCCGGGAAACTGGCGGGGCTTTCGGTGGAGAGAATAATCAACGAGCCGACGGCCGCCGCGCTTTTTTACGATCATGTCAACATCTCGTCGGGCGACATTGGCCGCTCGTGGAAACACGCCCTTGTATACGACCTCGGCGGCGGGACGTTCGACGTGTCCGTCCTGAGAATGAGCGAGATAATAGAGGTATTGGCGAGCACTGGGGACACGAGGCTTGGCGGGGACGACTTCGACAGGTGCATAGTCGACCACTTCCTCAGCGTCATTCGGGCAAACGGAGGACCCGACATCTCTGAGTTCACCCCGGCCATCGCTAGGTTGTCCGCTGTCGCGGAGCAGGCAAAGATCGACCTGTCGGTGAGGGGCACCGTGACGATAGAGGAAGCGAATATTCCCACCCCGGACGGGAGCGGCTGTACGATATCGACTGAGGTGTCGAGAAACGAGGTCGAGGAGCTGTCGTCCCACCTGCTGGAACGCACCGTCGACTTCGTGCGCAAGGCGCTGGACGAGGCTAAACTGCACGCGAGCGACATAGACAAGGTGCTGTTGGTTGGCGGGATGACGAGAATGCCTGTCATTTCGCAGCGGCTCTCCGATCTGTTCGGGGACGCCAGCATGCCGGCGGTCGACCCCGACCTGAGCGTCGCGTACGGCGCGGCGATACAGGGAGGGATTATAAACGGAGAGAATCTCGAACAGATCCTGCTCGACGTGACATCGCACACATTAAGCCTTGGGGCGATCAACCCGTACACGGACGCTTTGACGTGCGCGCCTATAATCCCGCGCAACACGCAAATACCCGCTACACGCGCCAGGCTCTTCTGGACCGTCGCTGATAACCAGAAGCATGTGGAGCTTGAAATCTATCAAGGGGAATCCGAGCTGCCCGAGGAAAATACCCTCATAGGACACACGAAGCTGGACCTCGCGAAAGCCGAGGCTAACTCGCCGGTTGAGGTGAAGTACTCCTACGACCTCAATGGGATAATTCACCTCACCGCTGAACACAAGGGGTTCAGCAAAAAGACCGAGGTATATTTCGATAGCAGAAACCCGGAGGAGGATCGCAGTCAAACGCTGGCAGAGGACCTCGCCGACGAATTGGAGATGCCGCGGAAATCGAACGAGCCCATCAACTTCGTCATTCACCGTGCCAGGCTTTTGCTTGATGGAATGTCAGAGGGGCCGCGAAAAACGGCCTTCGCCGGCCTGGTCGAGCGTTACGAATCGGCTCTTTTGGAGGACTCGGACGACGTGGACGGTTTCGAGGACGATTTGCTGTCGGCAATGGACGAACTTTGAGGATGACGGTACGTGTCGCGCAATAAGAAAAAGAAGAAAAAGATCGCGGGGCAAAACCTATCCCTTTCAGAACGTCTCGAGCGCAATTGGGAGGGCGGAAAGTGGGAGGCGTTCGTCTCGCTTTACATGAGGGACAGGGAGGCGTCGGACAGGGGGCCGTGGGCGGCGAGACTGCCCGATGCCCTCTACAACTGCCTTACGGCGGCGCTTTTCCTGCGCAAAAACTGCGGGAGCGCCCGGCAAATAGCTGAGATTATGCTCCAGGAACGCTCTCTCGGCCCGGATGACGGTGTTCTGCGGGCATGTGCGCGGACAGCTCTCGATTTGATAAATATAAGGGCGGGCATGTCTTGCGCCCCGTCAGATTGCGAAGGGCACCGCACCCCTCTGCCGGCACCATATGAGGAACTCAGGCAGAGGCTCATCGACGAGTTCGCTCCCTCAAAGCCTGGCAAAAGGGCGCGGGCGTCATCCAATCCGACGCTCGAAAAGCTCTTGAAGCAGTTCAAAGCGCTCCCGTCCGCCAAGAACAGCGCCCTGTACACGAACTTTCTCAAGACCGCTGAGGCCTTGGCCGATGAGATGAAAGGGTCTGACGTTTCGGCGGTCTTCACGGTCGTGCGCGACATAGCGTCAATAATGAGCGGCATAGCGAGCAAAGGACTCCGCGCCAAGAACCCGGCCCTGGCCGTCGACCTTGGGGCCTCTGGGATATACCCGATGCGCGCGGGCTATCCCGCTCTTCTTACGCTGTGGGAGTACATGTGCAAACAGGGTGGACGCAGGTTCGGCGCCGATTGGGAGAGCACGGCGAGAGTGGCTAGGATGAGTCTGATAACGGCAAACGAGGAGTTCAGACCGGCCTATGACAAACTGATGTCCCTGGGTGAAAACCACTCCGACGAGGATCTGCCCGTAACAGCCGAACGGCATTACGGAGGATGGACGGAGCAGGAGAGATTTGTCCTCATATTTCTCGCTATAACGGAGTACTTGAAGAAAAGCCCTGAATTTTTCGATAATATCCCCAACAGGACAATTCTGAGGTGGTTCAAGACCCTTGGAGAGATAGGGCGCAGGAGACGGTCCGGCAGGGCATGGCCCGCTCCGGTCGATATTGCGTTCGAGAGGTTGGTTTTCACGGGGGACGAGGGGTTTGTCGAGACCCTGTACAGGGAGGACCTCCCGTTCGAATGCATGACCTCGGCCACGATCATAGCGATGACGCTGCTGTGCGGTCTCTCCGCGCTAAGGCGCCTAGAGGACAAGCTGAGGCATCGTCTGCCGCTACGCATAAATGAGAGGGACGAAAGGGTTTTGGGCGATTTTTTTTTCGATACGGTATTCCCCGTCCCCGCGCTCAAGATGACATCCAGGCTTTGCGACCGTAAGGGGAGGGAGACCCTCTTCAAGATCATTCTCACGTCGATAATGAGCGCTGATGTATCCCAAGTGCTGGAATACGATCGTCCCGGTCCAATGCTGTGGCGCTCGGTGTCGCAAGCGCATATCGAGCTGTTCGCGGAGAATCTGCCGGAAGGCTCGCAAGCCGCGGCCTTTTGCGCGCTCTGTCTCGGCAAAAAAAACATGTGTTTGTCGGACGACCCATCGAAAACCGCGGCATTTTTCGCGACGAGCGATAAATGGGACTCCAGCGACGGGGATTTGCTGTCGCTGTTTCTGATGACCTGGCCGGGAGTATCCGCTGAGTTTCTGCTGCGGCTCTTCGAGAACTCCTCCCATGAGCGCGCGATGTCGGACGAGTGGATAAAAATCCCGAAGATCATCTCCAAGATCCAGGATCCTGCGAGCAGGAAGAAAATCGCGCATGGTGTGTCGCTCACGTTAAAGAGAATGCTTGGCGGCAAAATGGGCGGCTGGAAGTTTGTGACCAAAGCTCTCGTCAGTTTGGAAAAGAACGGCAAGCTGCCGGAAAATTATGATATAGGACGGATACTTTTGACGGCACGGGACTTTTTTAATATATGACCTCGAACGCTTAGTGCCGGGAGCGGAGTCGTGTCGCACCGGCCGCGAGCCGAACTTATGATTCGGAATTACCTCCTCCAGAAACTGGGGGTGAACACCGCCAGCAGGGTGAAGATCTCTAGTCTCCCGCAGAGCATCAGGAATATGAGCACGGCCTTGACTGTCCCCGGCAGCATCGCGTAGTTCTCGGCCGGGGCCGCCATGCCGAATCCGGGGCCTACGTTGCCGAGCGCGGCGGCCGCTCCGAAGAGCGCGGCGGCCATGTCCTGACCGAAGAGGCTCAACAGGACGAATCCGGCGCCGAAGATCGCGACATACGCGGCTAAGTACGCGAAGCACGCGGATACCACACTGGCATCCAGCGTCTCATTGCCCATCCTGGTGGGGACTATGGCGCGCGGATGGAGGAGCCTGACGAACTCCGTCCGAATATGCTTGAATATCACGAGCACCCTGACGCATGTGAGGCCGCCGGCCGTCGAGATCGCGCACCCGCCGCAGAACATCAGCGCGAGCGTGAGATACCGCACGGATGCGGGCCACGCGCTGTAGTCGCTGGTGAAAAAGCCGCAGGAGGACAACATGCTCACGGCGTGAAAAAACCCCGCCGACAGGGACGCCCGCATGGATGGAAAATCCCCGCCGGCATACAGCAGCAGGGAGATCAGAAGCCCGCTCGCGAACAGTAGAAAAGCGTAGCAGCGCAGCTCAGGGTTTTCGCGCAGCGGGGACAGGTTTCCTCGGACTATCAGGGAGTGGTAAAAAGTGAGATTAGCGCCGGACAAAAACAAAAAAACACCGCTCACCAGTCTGACGTAATCACTCCTGAAGTGCCCCAGGCTGTTGGCGTAGGGTGAGAATCCTCCCGTGGCCAAGGTACTGAAGGAGAGCGCGGCGGAGTCGAAGAGGTCGAGGCCGCCTGCCAGGAGCAGCGCGATCTCCGCGCACGTCAGGATGAGGTACGTCTTCCACAAAAACGCGGCGGTCTGCTGTATCCGCGGGGTGAGGCGCTCGTGTATAGGGCCGGAGACCTCCGCCTTGTACAGCTCCATACCCGCCCCCGACACTGGGAAGAGCGCCAGCGCCAGGACGACTATCCCCACCCCTCCCAGCCACTGGGAGAAGCTCCTCCACAGCAATATGCTCCTGGGTATCTCCGACAGACGGCCGATCACCGTAGCGCCTGTGGTGGTGAATCCGGAGACCCCCTCGAATATCGCGTCCAGCGCGTTCGGGAGCGCGCCGGAGAACATATAGGGAAGGCCCGATATCACGGAGACAATGAGCCACGAGCCGGTGACAGCGAGAATCGCCTCGCGGACGTCCATATCCAAAAACGACGCCCTTCTCCCGCAGAGAAACAGGGCTCCGCTCGTCAGCACCCCGACCGCGGACGAGCGGAGCAGGGGCAGCAACCCTGGATCGCCCGCTGCCAGGCTCCAGGCGATGGGGACGGCGAACGCCATCGTTATCGCCCCCGTCGTCGCGGCGAGGAAGCGAAATACCGCGCCGACGTTCAATCCGATCGGACTCCCAGAGCCATCAGCGACGCGCTCGAGACCTCGACCGTGGCGAATAGGATGACCTTGTCGCCGGCCAGGAGGCTGGACCTGCCGGTGGGTATGAAGATGCTGCCCTCGCGCTTGCCCCTCATGACGAGTCCCAACAGCGCTCCAGACGGCAAGGAGAGGTCCTTCAGCTCGACGCCTATCGCCGGGCTGTCCTCCGGTATGGTCACCTGTATGGTCTCCGCGCCTATCTGGTCCAGCAGGGCGAGAGTGCTGGCGTGGCCGGGGTACCGAACGGCGCTTATCAGGACGGACGACAGGGCCTCGTTCCTGTTCACTATCGCGTCGACCGGGATGTGCTCGGACAGCTTCATGTAGTTCTTCCTGCGGATGACCGCGATGCTCTTCTTAGCGCCGAGGGATTTGGCTAAGACGGCGAGCACTAGATTGACCTCGTCGCTGTCAGTGGCGGCGACGAACCCCCCGGCGTTGGCTATTCCCTCGTTCTTGAGCAGCTCCTCGTCGGCGCCGTCGCCCCACAGCACCATGGCCCGGGTCAGCTCCGACGCGACCCGCCGGCACTTTTCGCGGTCGATGTCGATCATGCGCACGTCCACCCCTTTGAGGTGTTTTTGCAGGAGCATGGCGGTTTGGAATCCGACCTTGCCCGCGCCCACCAGCATGACGCGCCTGAGTTTTTGGGACCTGTGGGGCTGGTACAGATCCGCTATCTCCTGTATCTGGTCGAGGTAACAGAACGAGTAGCAGAGGTCCCCCGCGAGGAGCGTGTCCGCCGCCCGCGGTATGAAGCCGTTGTCCCCCCGCCGCACGTAGACGATTATGGTCACGAGCTCCGGGTTCTTCCTCCTCAGGTCGAACAGAGACACCTCGCTGGCAGGACTGTCCTCCTCCACCCTGAAGGCGTAGATCCCGGCCTTCTCGTTGAACTCAGAGGAGTACACCGCGCCCTGCGTCTCGAGCAGGTTCTCTATCTCCCTGGCAACGCTTCGCTCTGGAGATACCATCATGTCTATGCCCAGGTCGCGGCTCCATGCATCCGTGTCGGTGAACTCGAGCCCGACCGCCCGGGAGATGACCCTGCGGACTCCCATTTTTTTCGCTATCCAGCAGGCGAGGATGTTGACCTCGTCCCTGCTCGAACACGCTATCAGCAGCTCGACGCCGCCGCCCGGGGCGATGCCCGCCTTCTCCAGGACGTTCGGCCTCGCTCCGTTGCCCCTCACCACCATCACGTCAAGCTCGTTCTCCGCCTTTGACGCCCTGTCGGGGTTCTCCTCCACCAGGACGATGTCGTGCCCGTCCTGGGAGAGGCTGCGCGCCACGTTGAAACCCACCTCGCCCGCGCCGACTATCACTATGCGCAAATCCTCAACCCCTCCCTTAACGTTTGCCGCCGTTCGACAGCGTCACGCCGTCGCGCCAGAAAACCCCCGAAAACAGCGCGAGGACGGTGTAAAGCTCCAGCCTCCCACAGAGCATCAGAAACGAGTAAATCCACTTCGCCCCGCACGCCTGGTCCGCGAAGCTCAAAGTTGGGCCCAGGCGCGCGAACCCGGGGCCTACGTTGCCGAGAGTCGTCGCGGCCCCCGATATGGCCGTGACGAAATCCGGCTCGTACAGCGTGATCAAAAAACCGCCCGCTGCGAACACCAGGAAGTACAGGCCGAAGAAGGCCATACACGACGACATGACCTCGCCCTCCATGACCTGCGACCCGAAACGGAAGGGCAACACCGCGCGAGGGTAGAGCGTCCGCAGAAGGTGTCTGCCTATGTGGCGGCCCATCGCCAGGAGCCTCGCCTGCTTTATCGCCCCCGAGGTGGAGCCGGCGCAGCCGCCCAGGAACAGGCAGACGAAGAGCAGTGCCTTGGTGAACGGCGGCCACACGTCGTAGTCAGCGGAGACGAAGCCGGTCGTCGTCACCAGGCTGACGGTTTGAAACGTGCCGAAGCGAAGCGCGGACGACATGGTCCCGTAAACGCCGCTCCGATAGAGCGACAGGGAGACCGCCGCGCTGATCGAGGCGATCAGCGCCAGGTAAAAGCGAAACTCCGGGTCCTCGAAAAATGACTTGAGCGAGCGCCCCCGGAGCGCGTGAAAGTGAAGCGCGAAGTTCGCCCCGGATATGAACATGAAGAATATCAGCACCCAGTCGAGGTAGGCGCTGTCGAAGTGAGCCACGCTCATCCCGTGCGGGGAGAAACCCCCCGTCGAGATAGTGCCCATTGCGTGGGTAACCGCGTCGTATGCGCTCATGCCCCCGGCCGTCAGGAGCGCGGCCAGCGCGGCAGTCAGCATGAGGTAGATGATCCAGAGTATGGCCGCGGTCTGCTGGAGCCGGGGGGTTATCTTCTCGTGCACCATTCCCGGGGCCTCGGCGCTGTACAGCTGGAACCCCCCGACGCCGATCAGCGGCATGACCGTGAGTGTGAGCACTATTATGCCCATCCCTCCGAGCCAGTGCGTCAGCGCCCTCCACAGGAGGAGGCCCCTGGGGAGCGACTCCAGGTTCACGAGGATCGTCGAGCCCGTCGTGGTGTAGCCGGACATGGCTTCGAAGAAGGCGTCCGCGAACGTCGGAGCCGCGCCGTCGAGCAAGTACGGCGCGCAGCCGACGGCGCTAGCGATGACCCAGGACATGGAGACCGACATCAGTGCCTCGCGCATTCCCATCTTGGACATGTCCGCGCCCCTGCCGGCGGCGAGCAGCGCGGCGCCGGACGCGGCACCAAGCGCCGCGGATTTGGCAAAAGCGGGCGCGTCCGTTTCGCCGTTGACTGCGGAGTATATGAGAGGAACTATCATCCACGCGGAAATGACCAACGTGAGAAAGCCGAGAAATTTGAGAACCACGAGTACTCTCAAAGCGTTACCGCCTCCGCGCGTGATGGGTGAAGGCCGAACCGCCCGCGGCATTTTCGCGCGGACAAGCCAACCAAACGCCTTAAGTGCCGTGTAATTTCGATCTCAAGCCAAAGATGCCTTCGTTTGGTTCGAAATCGGAATTGCCGACGCCAACCATAATATCACAAAACTGGGGGTGCTCGCTCTGATTTTAAACATGACTCTTCCAGCGTTCGTCAAGGGCCCAAGCGCGCGGCACGGCTTGGGCCCTTGACGATAAACCGGTGTTTCCTCAAGCCTGGAACTGGGCCCCTTTCATTATGGACCTCCAGGCTAAGCGGGTCAGAAAGCTATCCCCGGCGTTCGACTCCATCTCCAGATATAGGCTGAACGGCGCCGCAAACGAGAGAAGGTCACTGCCGAGGAGCTTGTTCAAATAGAAGCGCGCTGAGATGTCCATCAGCCCTATGATGACTTTCGGGTCGCCCTGACCCGCCTCGTGGAAGGGGAAAGCCCCGAGGCATTGGCACCCCGCGCCGAACGGGACTTTCACGTGATCGGCTTGGGGGTGCGCGAAGTGCGCGAGGCCGACCAACGCCGAGAGTTGGTCCGGGTTCGCCAGAAAAGCCACGATCTTCGGTTTTTCCGACGACCTGAGATCCCTCATGGGCTTGATCACGACGCAGGCGCCCTCGGGCTCCGTGTAAGGCACGCTCGCCGCAAACGTCTCCGCTATGTCGGGGGTCTTCAGAAAACCCTCGCCCTCTGAAAATTCTTCTATCATGATTTTGGGCGCGCGCGCCGTCCTCAACTGTTCAAGTACGGCGCGCCCCCGCTCCCAGTCCTTGTTGCCGGTGGACAGAAACCGAAAATAGCACGCGCGGCCTCCGGGGAAACAGTCAGGGTCGTGAGGCGTCAGGCAAAAGCCGGAGGAAGCGCCGGGACAGCCGCATCCGCCATCGCGCAGCGCCACCGTCGCGCCTTTCGCCGCTTCCGCCACAAGGGACATCGCGCATAATGAATTGAGCTTCTTCGATTCGGCCGGAGGTTCTTTGGCGTAAAAAATCGCCAGGGGAGGGTATTTCAGCGATAAAGCACTTTCTATTGCCAGCATTCCCGCTCTCTCCTTTGATCGCGAATTGGCATAATCAGCGTTTCCTTGAATCAAATCGAATAAGTCAGCTCTATAAGGCGATCAATCGCGGACGCGCGCGTTTTCGCGCAATCGGCGCCGGTCCCGGCACATGCTTCCAGCCAGATGCCGTCCGCGGCGTATCGAACCATAAGCCCTATGGCGGAGCCGACGTCCTCGGAGTGTTTCCCCATTTGCGCGGCCACCCACTCCCGCCATATCGCCGCGAGGTGTTCATCATTGCTCATCGCCAGGGCAAAAGCTCCGTGAAGTTTGCTCTCGTCCGGATCGCCGACCGGGAACGCGGAAGCCATCAAGTACGCCCTGGAAAACCTGCCTCGGGGGTTCGAATCCTGTGATATGTAATTGGCCACGGAACTTTCAAACAGCGCTAGCAGATGGTTGAACAATCCCTCGACCAGAGCGCGCCTGCTTGGGAAATGATGTATCAACCCCCCCTTGCTGACGCCTGCCCTCTGCGCGACGAGGTCGAGGGTCAAGGCGCCCAGACCGCGCTCCGCCGCAACGGACGCGGCTGACGCCAGCAACTGCTCTCTGACAATCTCCGGCTGTCTCTTTCTGTTGTTGTTTGTCATGAGGGAATGATAATACCAACCAGTCGGTTTGTAAAGAAGGGCTGATTAAATGCCCAAAACGGCATTTAAGCGTTTTGGGGGCGTGTGTTCTGGCTGGGTTTGAATCCTTACCCTTTAGGCTCTTAACAATAAAATCAGTTTTCCCTTAAAAATTCCGTACGGCTTCATTTGGCGGACGGGTAGATCCTCCAATAGACGGCGATGTTCCGCAGAACCGCCTTCACGTACCCTCGCGTCTCGCTGTAGCTTATGTCCTCCACCCACTCGGGCATGTCTTCGATGCCGCCTTTGCTCCACCTCGTGACCGGCGTGCCGCCGGCGTTGTAGGCGGCCAAGGCCAGGGGCATCTCCTTGAACCTCGCGATGAGGCCTGAGATGTGGTTCGCGCCCAGCAGGATGTTGTCGGGGGCGCGCAGGTAGGAGTTGGAGGCCATCTTCAGCTTCGCCGCTTCCCCCTTAGCTGTGCCTGGCATGAGCTGCATCAGCCCGTATGCCCCAGCGCTGCTGGTCACGTCCGGCTCGTACATGCTCTCCTGCCTCATGATCCCCCAAATCACCGCCGGCTCGACGCCCGTACTCTCAGACGCCGCAAGCACATCCCTCTCGAACGCCCTTGGGTACGCGTTCTTCAGGAGCTCGGAGCTGCCCCTTTCCTCTCGCGGCATCAGCCTCTGAAGTACGGCGAACGTGCGCACGGACGAGGAGAAATCATCCTCCCACGCGGCGAGCCTCGACGCGCGGTAGAGCGAGGGCATGTCCGCGCTGGCCGTGGCGTCCGGCGGGATCATTGCCTCCAGCCTGGCGTAGACGGCGAACCCCCAATCCTCCAGCTCGCTCGGCGCGATGAGGCTCGCCGGCACATCCCCCGGCTTTATCCCGCCGCCGGGGTCGGCGAGAAACGTGTAGTACTCCGCCGGATAACCCTCGACGAGCCGTTTTTTGACTCGCTCCGCGGCCACCGGGCTATTGAGCCTTTCGAGCGCCCTCATGCTCCAGTAGAGCAGCCTTGACGCCAGCTCCGTGCTGCCTAGCTCTGGCGTGTACCCGGCGGACCAGTGGTCGAACGCCGTTTTGCTCCTCCCGCCCTTCCACGCCTCCCAGCCCTTCTCCCAGCGCATCGCCGCGGCTTGCGGCGTCGGCGCGTGCGCGCTGAACAGTTTTTCCATGGCGCCCTCCGCGGTCTTGCCGCCGGAGAGCCTTATCACGCTCACGAGCGCGTCGGCCGCCAGCTCCGGGTAGTCGTCGGCCCGCTTGTCCGCCACATTCAGGAGCAGCTCCACTATGTTCTCGCGCATGGCCCGGCCTGCCAGCGACTGAAGCCTCCGCACCGACCTCTGCGGGTAGTCGAAACCGTCCAGGGCTATCTTCGACCACAGGCTGTACGCCTGGTCGTCATCCTTCCTCATGTACGCGGAGTACGCCCAGTAGTAGCGGGCGGCCTCCCCGTACTCGGCGTCGGCGGAGGCCATCTGGAAGCGGGCGATCGCGGATTCGTGTTTCCCCCTTGCGTAAGCGAGGTATCCCCTCGCGTACTCCGCCTTGGAGCTCGTCCCCTCCGGCATGGCGTCGAGGAGGGCGCTCGCCCGCGCGTCGCCCGGCGAGGCGATCAGGAGCGAGGCCGCCTCGTCGGGTGTCACGCCGTCGAGCGTTATCATCTGACTCAGCGCCTGGATCGCTCGCTTTTTGTCCGGCGCGCTCTCCAGCATCCTACGGAACCAGACGAGCGCCTCCCCTGGTTTTTCGGTGTCGCGCGCGATCCTCGCCATCGCGTACGCCAGGTAGTACCTCAGCGGACCGGGCGCGTCGTCCCAAAGGGCGGCCCCCGCTTCCGACGCCGTGTCCCTCCTGCCGGCGCGCTCCGCCCCGAGGATCAACAGCATTTTGGCGTAAGGCCTTACCCCGTCCGGGAGATCTTGCTGTATACTTTCAAGTATGGAGACGCCCCTCTCGTATCTCCCCTGCCGCCAGAGGGCGTTCGCATAGATGGAGAGGCCGCGCGCGGACAGGGATGATCTCGCGTCGGACGAGACGTCGGACGCGTCGCCGGAGACGAAGAGGTCGTAGAGCGAGTCCATGGCCCTCCAGTCCCGGGCCTCGAAAAAGCCGCTCATGGCGCGATCGCCGTCAAGCGGCGCCGCCGCGGCAAGAGTGCCCGATATTGCCGCGGCGGCCGCGATTGACGCGAGTACGAGAAAATTTTTTTTGGAGAGATTAAACATGCCTGAGGTTCCACCTTTCCGTGTCCGTCAAACCCGCCGGGGAGACCGAGGCCGCCTGGCGGCGGACGGACCCGGCGCGAGCGCCGGGATATTTGCCGCCTCAGCCGGCGCCATTGCCGCGATGGCCGCGTTCGAGGAGGTCGTCCTCGCGCCGAAGCCCGGGCTCGTCGGCCCTGATGGCAGCGCTAGCCACACCGACATGAACTGGACGACCTTCGTTAAGGGAGCGTCCGCCCTGGCGCCTCTCTGGAGGGACCAGGCGCTCTTGGGCGCGCGGCACGGATATTATAAACCATTGGGTGAATTAGCGGCGCGCCTCAGATCCAAAGGAGCCGAGATGGAGCGCGCGATGTTCGAGGCAACGGGGGGGATCAACACGCACAAGGGCCTCATATTTGCCCTCTCCCTGTTGCTTGGCGGCTATGGCCTCTGTTTCGCGAGCGGCGGTCTGTCCGTCAGCGGAGTGCTCGAA
This sequence comes from Synergistaceae bacterium, assembly GCA_031269245.1. Classification (GTDB taxonomy): domain Bacteria; phylum Synergistota; class Synergistia; order Synergistales; family Synergistaceae; genus JAIRKI01. Next base: position 40,550 of record JAISZL010000068.1, read on the forward strand.
AAGTCGTCCGAGGTGATCTCTCCGTGCATCGCGTCGGAGATGGAGGGGATTAAACGCCGTCACGCGGAGGGCGAGCCGCTGACGCACGGGGAGAAGATCTTCGCGCGTTACGGCATCGGCGGCATAAGGACGGAGGCGGCCAACGGATTCCCGTCCCTCAAGCTAGGACTAGAGGCTCTGGAGGACGCCCTCTCGACCGGCGCCGCGATGCGGGACGCCTCCCTCTTGGCGTTGCTCGTGCTGATGAGGGAGTGCGAGGACACGAACGTGATACATCGCGCCGGGGTGGATTTTTGGCGAGAGGAATATAAAGAAAATATTTCAGCAACTTTACGTAAATTTAATCCGTTAAAACCATCGTGTTACAAACCGATGCTTGATCTGGACAGGTTTCTGACGAGGCGCAGGGCGAGCCCAGGAGGCGCCGCCGACCTTCTGGCCTGTACTCTTTTTATTTATCGTAGTAAAATTTCGGTCAACAGTTTTGAATGCCTTTGATGGGGAGGTTTTGCGTTTGAGTTTGGGACTGAGATTGAAGACGCTGAGGAAGAACGCGAGTCTGACGCAGCAGAAACTGGCTGATATAGTGGGTGTCAGCCGCATCTACGTGCAGGCTCTGGAGAGCAATAGGCGCACGCCGTCGATGAAGCTTCTGTACCGTCTGGCCGACGCGCTTCAGGCGTCCGTGACCGACATCGTGGACGAGTATCCGCCCAGCGGCGGCAGGATGCAGCTGGAGGAGTTGCTGTCGTCCGGCGAGGTCGACGTCTGGTTCCGCAAGAAGAAGCTGAGCGACGCGGACCTGAGGAGGGTCGAGCGGGTGATAAGCGCGGTGCTGGAGGAGTGGGACCAGGACGCCGGCACCCGCCATCCTAAGAGGGGCAGGAAAATCAAGGGAGTGAGCGTCTCTGGCTGAGGAGGAGCTTTCGCTTGCCCCAGCCGGGCCGTTCGAGTTTCCCAACCCGCCCGAGAGCATCCCGGACTGGGCGAAGAAGGAGGCTGCTCCGTGGCGCGGTCTCAGAAATTTCGACATAGAGGCGCGGGCGGAGACGGTCTCCGGGCTGGAGGTCGAAATCCGCTCCGTCTCGCTCCCAGCCGCGGTATGGGGCCTGCACGTCGCCCGCGATGGGAGGGCACGGCTCTGCATCAACAGCGAGCTGCCGGACATCTGGAGGCGCTTCGCGGTCTTCCATGAGTTGTACCACCTGATAGCGCACTCCGAGGGCGAATATTTTTGGCGGCAGACGCTCCACCCCATCTCCCGCTTCGAGAGCGAGGCCGACATGTTCGCGTGGGCCGCTATCGAGCCCGAGATGACGGAGGATTTTTGAGTGGCGCGCCTCGGGGCTCCAAGGCGCGCGGCGTACTTCATCCCGTTTCGGGGCTGTGCGCGCAGGTGCGTCTACTGCGACCAGCGGGTCATAACTCAGGACGCGTCCGGCGGCGCGCCGGTCTCGCCGGACGTGGTGAGGCGCGAACTGTCTGGCGCGAGCGGCGCGCTCGAGCTCTGTTTCTTCGGGGGCAGCTTCGCCAAGCTGGAGCGCGGCGAGATGACGGAGCTCCTGCGGGCTGTGGAGTCTGCGCCCAATGGGAGCGTAGTCACGTTTTCGTCGTACCCCGGAGATTTTGAGGGCACGGACGGCGCCGCCTTGATCGACGTCCTGCGCGGATTTCCGATTGGCACGATAGAGCTGGGTGTACCGTCGCTAGACCCGCACGTTCTCGCGCGCTGCGGTCGGCAGGACGACCCCGGCGGCATAAAGAGGGTGCTGACGCTCCTCCGTGACGAGGGCTTTCGCCTGGGGGTTCAGACGATGATCGGGCTCCCGGGGCAGACGTTCGAGAGCGCCATGAGCGACATAGAGGAGCTGGGCCGTGTCATGGCCGGCGGCGCGTGGGACCTCAGGCTGTACCCCTGCCTGGTTCTGCGCGGCACGGAGCTCGAGAGCATGTCCCGCCGCGGCGGGTACTCACCCCTCGGTCTCGAGGACGCGGCGCGGCAAAGCGGAGCCCTCCTCCGCGCGGCGGAGGCGATGGGGTTCAACGTCATCAGGGTCGGGTTGCAGGACTCGCCGACGCTCAAACGATCGGTCGTCGGCGGCCCGTATCACCCCGCGTTCGGCGAGCTCGCGCTGTCCGAGAAGCTGGCGCTGGAGCTGTTTGAAAAAAATCCCCGCGGCCCGTGGCGGGTCGAGCCGTATAAAATATCGCAGCTCAAGGGACACGGCGCGAGGGGCGCCAGAAGGCTGGCGGAACTCGCCTCGATCCCCTTCCGTGCGGCGGAGGCGTTGATAGAGGCAATTTAGCGCGATTGCGCCGCATAGCAACCCCTTCTAATACCAAAGACCTCCACGGTTTCGTCGCGTTCCCTGCGGTCTCAGTTATCTATCGCGGCGCCCCGTCATTGTCGATGCGCCTTGGACCTCTCCCGAAGAGCGACACCAGCTCCGCTATGCGGGGCATCTCGTCCCGCAGCTCTTTTAGGCTGGTGAGCTTCCACTCCCAGTTGCCCTTGACGGTGGACGGCACGTTCATCCTGGCGCCGCTGCCCAGCCTGAGGATGTCCTGTACGGTCAGCACCGCCAAGTCCGCCGTGCTGGAGAGGGCGAGGCGTATCATCTCGTCCGCCGCGGCGCGCGCGTCCATGCTCGGGCGCCCCAGGTACTTCATGAAATTTCGCCTCTCGGTCTCCGTGGCCTCTTTCTCCCACCAGCCGGCGGAGGTGTCGTTGTCATGCGTGCCGGCGTAGACGACGCAGTTGCGCCTGTGGTTGTGCGGGATGTAGGGGTTGTCCTCCATGCCCTCGCCAAAGGCGAACTGAAGTATCTTCATGCCGGGCAGCCCGAACTCCTCCATGCTCTGGATCACGTCGTCCGTCATCACCCCGAGGTCCTCCGCGATGAAGGGGAGCCTGTCGTCCGACTCGTCGGCGAAGCAGTACCTGACGGAGTTGAAGAGGTCGTTGCCGGGCCCGGGTTTCCACGCCCCGGTGACGGCGGTCGGTTCGTCGGCGGGTATCTCCCAGAACCCCAGGAGGCCGCGGAAGTGGTCTATCCTCACCCTGTCGGCCTGCGCGAGGGCGTGGCGAAGCCGGCTGAGCCACCAGAGGTATCCGTTCTCCCGCATCCTGTCCCACCGGTATATGGGATTCCCCCACCTCTGCCCGGTCTCGCTGAAATAGTCCGGCGGGACTCCGGCGACGCGCGTCGGGGCGCCCTCTTCGTCGAGCTCGAAGAGATCCTGGTGTCCCCACACGTCCGCGCTGTCGTAGGCCACGTATATGGGGAGGTCGCCTATCAGCTCGATACCAAGCTCGCGGCATTCTCGCCGCAGGTCCTCCATCTGGCTGAAGAAGACGAACTGCTCGAATCTGCTCAGGTCGAGGGCGGCGGATATCTCCGGCTCCCGCTTGAGCGAGTTCAGGCTGTTCCAGTCGCGCTCGCGGCGCTCGCGCCCCCACTCGCTCCACGCCGCGCCCCCCTCCAGCTCCTTCAACACGGAGAAGAGCGCGTAATCCTCCAGCCAATGCGCGTTATCGCGGCAGAAGTCCCAGAATTTGTCGGATATCTCCCTGAACTCGGTCCTGTAGGCGTCGCCGCGCCTGAAGTTGGAGTGGCACGTCGCCAAGATTTTTTTCTTCGCCCTGCGCGCCCGTGCGAAGTCGGCCCTCTCAGACTGGGGCAGCTCGTACTCCTTGAGCTCGCCGCCGTCGATCAGCCCCCGCTCCGCCAGCTTGTCGGGGCTTATGAAGAGGATGTTGCCGGCGAACGAGGACGGGCTGCTGTAGGGGGAGTTGGAGGATAAGGCACTCGTAGGGACGAGCGGCAGCATCTGCCACGCCGATATCCCGGCGAGGCTCATGATTCGCGCGAACTCCGCCGCGAGGTGCCCCATGTCGCCGACCCCGTACATCCCTGGAAGACTGGATATGTGCATCAAGACACCAGCCCCGCGCCTTCTGATATCGCCCATGAGACATGACCTCCCATAAATGAATGTTTTAGCGTTTTATGCCGCGCGTCTCGCTATTTTATCACTCGCCGGCGGTATATCTTCTGATATAATACTATTAAATGGCCTCAAGTCATATAAGCGGGCCGCGAATATGGGGTGTTGCGGTGTTTCTGCTTCTCGGGGATGACGATATAGTCCTGGCGGACAAAATAGTGGCGCTCGTGCGGGGAGAGGGGGAGACCTCCATCTTCACGCGCGGCGGTGCCGTGAGGTCCACTCGCTTCACCCCTGCCACCGTCAGCGGGCGAAGCGAAAGGTTCTGGAAGCACGCGTCCTTGACGCGCGGCTAGTCGATGGCTGGCCGGATATATGGAAGGAGCGGCGGAGAGAATATGCCGGAGGAAATCAACGCGATAACCGGAGGTGCGGTCACCTCCGACCAGGCCGCGCCGAGCGCCGACTACGGCGCCAAGGACATTCAGGTTTTGGAGGGGCTGGAGGCCGTTCGCAAGCGGCCGGGCATGTACATAGGCGACCAGGGTTCGAGGGGTTTGCACCATCTCGTCTACGAGGTGGTTGACAACTCCATAGACGAGGCCCTGGCGGGTTTTTGCGACAAGGTGGACGTAACGATACATCCTGACGGCAGCGTGTCGGTGAGGGACAACGGGCGGGGCATCCCGACCGAGTACCACCCGGGGGCGGGCAAATCTGCCGCCGAGGTGGTGCTGACGGTGCTTCACGCCGGGGGCAAGTTCGACAAGGGCGCGTATCAGGTGTCCGGGGGCCTCCACGGAGTCGGGGTGTCGGTCGTGAACGCGCTGTCTTCCTGGCTCGAACTGAACATCAAGAGGGACGGCGGCGAGTTCGTCCAGAGATACGAGCGGGGAATCCCGGTCAGTGAGCTGACGCGAGCCGGGGATTCGGACGAGCACGGCACGACCGTCCGCTTCATGGCGGACGATGAGATATTCTCGACCACGGAGTACCTCCCCGATATTTTGAAGGGGCGGTTGCGCGAGCTGGCGTTCCTCAACCCGGGCGTCACCATCACGTTCACCGACACCCGCCCCGACCCGTCAGAGGAGGAGGAGGAGGAGGAGGAGGAGGGGAGGCCTCCGCAGGTCAAGTCCTTCCACTACGAGGGGGGGATCCGCTCCTTCGTCGAGTACCTGAACAGGGGCAAGGAGACGGCGTTCAAGCCTCCTCTCCGCATACAGGGCGCCAGGGACAGGACGACGGTCGAGGTGGCCCTTCAGTACAACGATTCGTACATTGAGCGCGTATTCGCATTCGCCAACCTCATAAACACCGTCGAGGGAGGCACCCACGTCTCCGGGTTCCGTACCGCGCTCACCAGGGCCATCAACGACGAGGCCCGCCGCGCGAAACTGCTCAAGGAGAAGGACGCCAACCTCTCCGGGGACGATCTCAAGGAGGGGCTGACGGTGGTGATATCCGTCAAGCTCATGGAGCCGCAGTTCGAGGGGCAGACCAAGACCAAACTCGGCAACGGGGACGTCAAGGGGATCGTCGACTCCATAGTCTACGAGGGGCTGAAGGTGGCCTTCGAGGAGACGCCCGAGATACTGAAGCCCATCGTGGACAAGGCTATGCGCGCGCGCCAAGCCCGCGAGGCGGCGCGAAAGGCCCGCGACCTCGTTAGGAGGGGGTCGGCGATGAACAAGCTGGACCTCCCGGGCAAGCTGGCGGACTGCTCGAACCGCGACCCGTCCGAGTGCGAGCTGTATATAGTCGAGGGGGACAGCGCCGGCGGCAGCGCCAAGCAGGGGCGCGACAGGGGGTTCCAGGCCATACTGCCTCTTCGCGGTAAGATACTGAACGTGGAGAAGGCCCGGCTGGACAAGATTCTCTCCAACGATGTCGTCCGTACGATAATCCAGGCGCTCGGGTGCGGGCTGGGGGACGACTACGACCCGTCGAGGCTGCGCTATCACAAGATATTCCTGATGGCCGATGCCGACGTCGACGGGGCGCACATCAGGACGCTGCTCCTCACGCTCTTTTACCGCCACATGCCCCAGATAATAGAAAACGGGCACCTCTTCGTCGCGCAGCCGCCGCTCTACCGCGTGCAGGAGGGGAAGAAGGTCGAGTACTGCTATTCCGAGAAGGATCTGAAGGACACGACGGCCAGGATGGACCCCAAGCGCACGAGCGTGCAGCGGTACAAGGGTTTGGGCGAGATGAACCCGGGGCAGCTCTGGGAGACCACGATGGACCCCGAGAACCGCATAATCCTCAAGGTTCGGGTGGAGGACGCCATCCTGGCCGACGAGCTGTTCGGCATTTTGATGGGGGATGCGGTGGAGCCCAGGCGCGAGTTCATAGAGAACCACGCCAGGGAGGTCCGCAACCTTGACATCTAGCCCCGATGACCGCAAGAGGCCGGAGTGGGACGCCTACTTCATGGCGATGGCGCTTCTGGCCTCGACGCGGAGCACGTGCGTCAGGCGCAGGGTCGGCGCCGTGATAGTCAAGGACAACAGGGTGCTGGCCACTGGCTACAACGGCGCGCCCGCCGGGACCATGCACTGCGCTGACACAGGGTGCCTGAGACGGCGGCTTGGCATCCCGTCGGGCGAGCGGCACGAGATATGCAGGGGGGCCCACGCGGAGATGAACGCGATCTCCCAGGCCGCCTCCTCCGGGACCTCGATAAGGTCGTGTGCCATATACGTCACGGCGGAGCCCTGCTCGATGTGCAGCAAGCTCTTGATCAACGCGGGGTGTGCCCGAATCGTCTGCATGTACCCCTATCCAGACGACCTGTCGCGGACGCTCCTCGAGGAGGCCGGGATTGCCTCTGAGACATACGGGGACGAGGGCGCGGTCATGAACGTGCTGAGGTCCGCCATGTCGTCGAAGTGAGCACGCGGAGCCGCGTTTGGCAACCGCGAAAACTATCAGTCTGCCGTGTTACGCGCGAAAATTAAGTATCGGCCATTCGACTACGTATTGACAACCTTTTTATATACGTTGTACTGCTGATGTAACTGACTCCCGGAGCTTGCATGATTATGTAAGATTTTCAACTTTAAGTTAGGAGTTTCAGTGGCAGCGCATATATCTCGAGGGGGTTATGTATATGTCGATAAACCTGGTACTTGCGGACGATCATCCGCTGACTCGCGCGGGACTTTTGGCATATCTTTCGAAGGAGCAGGATTTCAACGTCGTGGGAGAGTACGCTGACGGGGAGGCGGCGTGGGACGGCATCAAGGATCTCAGGCCGCACGTGGCCCTGCTCGATATTCGTATGCCCGGCCTGGACGGGGTCTCAATAACGCGCAAGATAAAGGAGGAGGGGCTGCCCGTGGTGTCGTTGATGCTGACGAGCTACGACGCCCAGCAGTACGTCCTCTCCTCGCTGAGGGCCGGGGCGCGCGGCTACGTGCTGAAGTCGTCCACCGCCGACACGCTGTCGAGGGCAATCCGCATCGTGGCGCGCGGGGGCCTCTATCTCGACAGCGAGGTCGCCAGCACGGTCGAGGAGGGGGAGAACATGTCCCCGGAGCCCATATCCGCGCGTGAGAGGGAGGTGCTTCTTCTCGCGGCCAAGGGCTTTTCCGGCAAGGAGATAGCGTCCCAGCTTTTCATAAGCGAAAGGACGGTCCAGACCCATCTCGCGTCCATATACGACAAGCTGGGCGCCCGCAACAAGACGGAGTCCATGCTGCTCGCGCTCAAATACGGGGTCGTGATGCTGGAGGAGCTTTTGGATTAGGCGAAAAGCTGACTGATCTGCGCTCCCAAGCCGGCCCTCTGATTCCGCCGTGAGGGCAGAGGAGGCGCTTTTCTTGAGACGAAAAAGCCGGCTTTTTTATCTGGCGCTGTCGGTCTTCCTTCCGCCGATGGCGGTTTTTTTGTTTGCGGCGACGGACCTGGTCTATTCTCAGCGCAATATGGAGGAGCTCGTCAGGTCTTACGTGGAGCACTTCACGGAAAGCGCGGCCAAAAACATGGGGAGCGGCGGCGGGGCGCGTGGGAATCCATTCCGCCCGGCTCCGCCGGGGCGCTTCCCCGTCCTCTCCGCCGTGCTGGACGCAGGAGGCATGTCCATCCTCCACAGTTTGGACGAGCGCGGCCGCCTGGCGGGACTGCTCGAGAGCACGTCCGGTCTGATACCGGTGGGAAGTGCCGGCGAGGTGCTCGGCCCCGGGCGCGAGCGCTTCACGGCCGCGATGTTTCACTCGGATGACGGCGAATACCTCGTCGTCGGCGCCATTTCGTGGAACGATATGCAGAGCGCCGCCGCGACAGTCTACATATGGCCCTTTTTCATGGTCGCGGCCGCCCTGTGGAGCTCTATGTCGATCTGGTACATGTGGCGGAGGATCATACGCCCCATCGGCAGGCTGGAGAGGGAGATCTCCTCCATAAGGTGGGGGTTCGACCCGATGGGCGGTGAACCCATCGAGGCCGTCGAGGAGATAGAGAATATGCGCGCGACTCTGGTCAACGTCTCCCGCTCCGTCATGGACACCCAATCCGCGAACAGGACCTTCATGAACGATATGGTCAACGTGCAGGAGGACGAGAGGACCAAGATCTCGCGCGACATACACGACGGCCCGCTTCAGGATGTGACGGCCCTCATCCAGCGGTTGCACCTGGCGAGGCTCCCGGGGAACGCCGAGGAGGATACCCTGAGGGAGCTCGACCTGGCTGAGAAAATCGCGCTCACGAGCGTCAAGGAGATGCGCGCTCTCTGCGACTTTCTGAACCCCCCGTGGCTCGAATTGGGCCTAGCCCAGTCCCTGACAGAGCTCACCGAGCGTCAGTCGATGCAGTACGGTGTCAGGATATTCCTGGGCGTCGACGATGATCTCGTCCTGCCCGATCCGGTCACGCTGGCGTTCTTTCGGGTCGTGCAGGAGGCCATCACGAATTCCGTCCGTCACGGCGAGGCCAAGAACATCTGGGTGGACATAAAGAAGAGTGAGAACGGGGTGGAGCTGACCATTCAGGACGACGGGCACGGCTTTGACATGCACGAGAGCGGCACCCACGGCCTCAGGGCCGAGGGGCACAGGGGGCTCTCCAACATGGAGGAACGCATGACGCTGGTCGGCGGCCGCCTTAAAATAATTTCTTTCCGAGGAGAGGGAACCTGCATCAGAGGATTTCTTCCATAGCACTCCTCGAATAACTCAACGCGTTCGATGTATACGCTGCTTCCATGTCTGCCCCTTTTGGGTAATGGGACGGCATTGGCGCGGGCGGGTCGTCAGCAATATCGGAGGTAAACCCAAACAGAAGGGCGCATCGAAGTGCGACGCCACGCCCGAAAAGCCCGCACCGACAGCGGGGGCGCGTACAGCGACCGCGCCGGCGCGATATCGGACGAGATTCTCATCTTCATGCGGAAGATGAACAGGGAGTACGACCATGACAGGGAACGCTTTCCGCTTTTTCGTTATTGAATTTTAGGTATTGACAAAACGTGCCATGAGGGTAGAGAATCTTTTCGCTAAACATAATTACCCGGCGCCAGAAACGCGGAACCTACATAACTGAATAGAAAAGCATTGAAGAATCCAAGGCAATCAAGGAATCCGGTGAGAGACCGGAGCGGCCCCGCCACTGTGATCGGGACGAAACCGCGTGCGCAAGCGAGCCACCGTCATTATGGGAGTAATGATGGGAAGGCGCGGGAGTAGGATGAACGTGAGTCAGGAGACTAGCCTGGATGAGTATGATATGAATGCGCGATGGGCGCAGGCGTGTCTCTTTTCCATTATCCCCGGGATGTGCCGTAAGGTTTCAGCGAGGCCCGCGCGCGAGTGCGGGCCTTTTTTGATTGCTTGAATTTTACGGGAAGGGGGTGAGAATAGTGGTTTTTACTGATGTACTTTTGAACAAGCCAGTACAATCCTCGGCAGGCAGGCAGGCAGGCAGGCAGGCAGGCAGGCAGGCAGGCAGGCAGGCAGGCAGGCAGGCAGGACTTATCCGGCGATCTTTCGCGCGCTCGGGTGCGCCGCCCGGCGGCATTTCGCGGCGCGTTTAAAAGAAGCCCCGATCTTCCCGGCGATTCGGGCAAAAGGCATTATCGGTCAAAATTATTCGCGGTTCGGTTTTTTAAAATTTTTACTTCCTTCAAAACCCATCACATTCCCCTTCTTAAACTTCCCGCATGGATGCGCGGCGGCCTTGCCTGGGCCACCGCGCGGCGATTTTCGCGCTTGCGGCGCTGACTGCCAAGTGCCCCGGGAATAAACGCGCGCGCTGAGGCGATGTCGCAGGCGTAAAGCAGGGCATTTTACAGGAAGGGGTGGTGCGCTCGTTGATACCGATTTCGCAATTGGCATGAGGTCAAAGGATTTTAACGGCAGTGTTTGCGCGCCAAGGGGCATACCTTTGACACCTGATTGAAATTGAATTGACACAAGGAGGTTTTGGAAATGCGCTTGCGGAGAAACAAAAGTTTTCTGCTGGGGGTAATTTTGATTTTAATGGCGCTATTCGCCATGACACCGCCGGCTATGGCGGGGGAGGGGGGATTGGGTGGGCTATTGGAGCTTGACGAGGCGCTCGAAGGCGTTCCGGACAACTGGTACAAGCACATACAGACGAACTGCGATTATAAGCGCCTGGCCATAGGAGATACGGCCACGATCTGGCCGCGCACGTATTCGAATGGCCTGGAGGCTGGCCTCGGTGCCGTGGAGTTCAGCGTCATAGCCGGGGAAGACGTGATAAGCCTGATGAAGGTGGACAACAGCGA
>JAISZL010000082.1 GCA_031269245.1 Synergistaceae bacterium
CGAGGATACTATATGACAATGGCAGCCTTTGGTGCATTACCCCCTCCGGCCTCGACGAGCGCGCGAAAGACGGCGAGATCAAAAAAAGCTATACCACAGCCCAGCTCGGCGACACTGTCCACAGGATCGCGGCGTTCGGGAACAACGAAGTGGCGACAGTCGGCGGCGATGACGACGCGAAAGCGGTGGCAAGCGGTGACATAAATTCGCTCCCGCGGAGTCTTGGAGGCTACGTAGAAATCCGCGGCGACATTCTTGTCGCAAAGACCGACGAGATCAAAAAGGGGCTCGGCACGTCCAAGTCCAAGGAGATAAACAGCGGCGGGCCCATCCTTCCGCAACCGGTAGTCAGCGCGGACGTGGGCACCGGCGAAATTTTGCGGGTGACGTTCTTCGACATGCCATTGGAGGGATTCAGCGGCGTCAAGGTCTCCGACATAGCGATACTCAAGCTGAAGCCGGGCACAGGCACGGAAGCTGAAACCGACATATTGCAGCCCGTCTATACGGCGTCGGGGTTAGCCAACGGGAAATACATTCTGCTGGACGAAAGTGATAATCCTCTGGAGAAGGACGACTCGATCAGCGCAAACAAAAGATACAATCTAACAGTGGCGGTAAAGGATAATGGAGCCTATGACTGGAATGCTGCCAACGGCGGAATCGTAGACCCCATCGCGATCGCTAAGCGCTCCTCCGGTGACGGCGGAGGTGACGGTGACGGCGGAGCCGGCGGCTGCTACTCCGGCGCGGGTGGAGCGGTGCTTCTGGCCCTGGCTGGGGCGTTCATGGCAGCGCGCCGAGGGAGATGAGCGGCGCGACGGCGGAGGGACGGCGGGGGCACTCCCCGCTGTCCCTCGTCTCCATCTTCATGGCGCTGATAATCTGCTGCGCGCCGGCAGCTCTGCCCAGCGCGTCGCGCGCCGCCGTCCAGCTCCCGGAGGAGGAGGTCGTGAGTTCCGTCATATACGACGAGGACGAGGACAAGTACCTCTCACCCGGCATGGTCACCGTGATACGCCCGGAGGAACGCGCCGGGGAGCAGCGCACGCTTTCGGACCTGCTCCAGGAGGCCCCCGGCATACGCGTCATACGCCTGCAGGGACGCCACGGCTACTCCGTCGCGAGCGTCCGGGGCAGCACGTCCGCGCAGGTGGCGGTGTACGTCGACGGGGTGCTGATGAACCTGCGGAGCGAGTCCGCCGTCGACCTCTCCGCGATACCGGCCGACGAGGTGGAGCGCATCGAGGTCTACAGGGGCTACATCCCCGCTCAGTTCGGGGCGCAGGCGATGGGAGGCGTCATCAACATCGTGACGAAGTTCCCGGACAGGCCGGAGACGAACGTCTCCCTCGGCACGGGCTCCTTCGGCAGGTACAGGGGAACGCTGTCGCACTCGGCCCGATTGGGGGACGGGAAGTTCTTCGGCTCGTTCGGATACGAGACCTACGACGGCGACTTCGAGTACTGGAACGACAACGGGACACCTTACGACACCGGCGACGACTACACGGGCAAGAGGCGCGGCAACGGATTCGAGAACACGGACCTCATGCTGAAGTGGCAGGACGACAACTGGAGCGTTCGAGGATCGTGGATGCGCCGAAACCGAGACTTGGCCATCAGCGCGCCGGGGATCGACAGACCCGGGGTCAAATTTGCCCCAAGCGCCCTGCTCGACACGGAGAGATGGGACCTGTCCGTCGGGCGGCAGCAGTCCTCCGGCCCCGTCAATTGGGGCTGGGAGGCGTTTTACACCAAGAACGAGAAGGAGTATGACAGGCGGAGCGAGATCTCCACGGGCTTCGGCAGCGACAGCGTGCGAAAGAGCGAATACGACTCGTCGAGGGCCGGGATATCCCTCAACGCCAACATGCCGATCGGCGAGCGCCATTTCCTGGAGCTCCTGGCGGAGTACTCGGACGAAAGGCTCGACGTCGCCGGCGGCATGGTCGGCGCGCACTTGAACGGCATCAGCAGGTACGACATGGCCGACTGGAACCTGAACATACAGGACACCATAGCGCTTGACAGGGCGGGGGCGTTCCTCGTCACGCCGTCGATCCGCTGGCACAAGATGGACGACGATGACCGATTCACGTGGCAGGTCGCGGTCACGAAGGAGTTCTCGTCCGCTTGGATGCTCAAGGGGGCGTATGGCACTTACGCCAGAGCGCCCAACATGTACGAACGTTACGGCGACGGGGCATTCATCCTCCCGGCGCCCAGCGGCCTCAGATGGGAGTCGGGGACGCAGTTCGACCTCGGGGTCATATGGAACGGCACGGCCTCTCCTCTCCGCTCCGCCCGCTCGAACATATCGCTCTCCGCGTTCTGGCGCGACACGGAGAACCTCATCGAGTTCATCATGGAGAACGAACGCCGCAGTTGGTACGAGAACATAGCGGAGTCTGAGGTCAAGGGGGTCGAGCTCGAGGCGGCGTTCGATTGGGAGCGATGGAACCTCGCCCTCTCCGGGACCTGGATGGACGCCATTAACAAGACACCCGGAGACTCGGGCGGAGTCCGCTTCAACGGGAAGCGCCTGCCGAACCGCCCCGAATGGAGCGGCAACGCTCGGCTGACCCGCAGGTTCGGGAGGGGATCAGCATTCGTGGAGTACCAGTACATCGGAGAGAACTACGTCGACTCGTCGGAAAAGGTTTTATTCGATGCGCGAAGCGTGGTGAACCTGGGCGTCAAATACGACTTGAGCCCGACGACGCAACTGATCGCCGGGGTAGACGATGTGTTCAACGAGGCGGACGAATGGCGGATGCACCCTGACGACGGCGTGAACGGACCTACGAGGATGCTCTGGTACCCAGTCGAGGGGCGCGCGTACTATATGACGCTCAACATGGAGTTTTAGCTGTAACCCTATGGAGCTGAAGTCGCTCTTCCTGGGGATGATAATCTCAATGGCCGCGTTCTCCGTAAAGGCGGGGATCGGAACGGGCTACATGTTGTCGAAGCGCCCGCGCGGGCGGAAAATCCCGGCCGCGTTGGCGGTACTGGCCTCATACGGCGCGCTCTTCGCCGCCGTGGCCGCGATTGCCGCGCGCGTGAACGTGCTGGCCCAATACGATTTTTTCCGCACGCTCCTGAGCGGAGGCGTGGCCATACACTGGGGATTCGCCGTATTCATATTGGCGTGGGGCGTATTCCTGTTGAAGCGCATACCCGGCGAGGCAGGCAAAGAGTGCTGTTCAAAGCGCGCGGACCGGGCGTGGCTGGCGCTGGTCGTCCCATGCCCCGTATGCGCGGCGGCCGTCCTCATGTCGGCCTCCGCGCTGGTCCTCTACTTTCCGGATGACGCGTGGCTATCGGTCGCTGGACTCTACGCCGCGTTCGCCGCAATCGCCTCCGTGAGCGCCGCCGCGGTACTCCTGGCACCCTCCTCCCGCTCCGGCGCGCCGGAGGAGTCACTCGGCACGGCGATGATACTGACAGCCGCGTACTTCATCGTATCGGCCCTCGTCATGCCTCAGTTCGCAGAGATCGGCAGGATATACCGGATGGCGCTCTACTCAGGGGAGGCACGAGCCGCCGACGCGTCCTCGTCACGGTGGGCCCTGGCCGCGACGCTCGCTATGCTGGCCTTGGGCTTCGCGTTCGCTAAGGCAAGGTCAAAAAAAATTTATCGCAAGAAACTCTATTAGAGACATCCTGGTTTATTGTTAGGAGCCTAAGATGAACATCAACGCACTGTTGCAGTCGGCAATCTACGTCATATCGTCCTCCATGATGATCCCTGCGATGGCGCTCCTGGTGGGGGGCTTCGTCGTCGTGGTCGTGAGCTGCGGCGCGTTCCTCGCCGAGTGGTCGGCGCGCGCCGGACGCGCTCCACGCGCGGGCGGCCATGAGGACGGACCGCATCTCGATGCCCGCGCGAGGAGCGCGTTGTCTGAGCTTGACGGGATACTGCAAACCCCCGGCGCGACGTGGATGGAGGTCGAGAGTATTTGGCGCGCCGCCAAGCAGGGCAGTTGGAAAAACCTCGACTACCTGCGAATATTGGCCCGCCTGGGGCCATCGATGGGGCTCGTCGGAACGCTCATACCCATGAGCACCGGCCTCGCCTCCCTGAGTCAGGGGGACGCCAGCAGACTGTCGAGCGACCTCGTCGTAGCTTTCTCGACGACGGTCGTCGGGCTGTGCTCGGGCGTGGCCGCCTACGTCCTCTACACCGTGAGGGCGCGGTGGCTGGAGGGCGACCTGGAGAACTTGCGCGCCATAATGGAGTCCCGCGCGGTCCGCGCGCTCGACGAGCGGGAGGAAGAAAAACAATGAGGCGGCGCGCGGCCGGCAGGCTGACGATGGACGACCCGCCTCTCCGCGAGGCCGACGACCCCATGAGTTCCATCGCGAACCTGCTCGACATCTTCCTGGTCTTCATAGTGGCTCTGCTCATCAGCTTTCTCTCGGCGTACCAGCTGCAGGACCTGCTCTCGGAGAACTCGCGCGTCACCATCATGAAAGAGTCACCCGACGGGGACATGACCATCGTCACGAAACGAGCCGCCAAGATCGAGGCGGTCAAGATATCGAAATCAGAGGCGGAGGGGAAAGGAGTGCGCCTCGGCGTGGCCTATAGGCTGGAGGACGGGAGCATGGTGTACTTGCCCGACGATGACAATCAGTGATTTGAGGGGGATTCATCTTGACGGACATTGCGGAAATTACAGAGAGAACTGTGGGCGCCGCCCACACTCAGCGGGGAACTCGCTCCCTGTTCCCTTTGATTTTTTCTTTTATTTTTATAACTATATCATTTTTTCCCGCGAGGCTGCGGGCGGCGGAGATGACTGACGACGCCGGGCAACTTCTTGAATTTAACGCGCCGCCGTCGCGCGTCGTGTCGCTGCTGCCCTCGGCCACCGAGGTGCTATGCTCGATAGGAGCCGGGGACGCGCTCGTCGGTGTCACGTATCAGGACGCCGGCTTCGAGAAGACCGCCGGGCTCCAAATCGTCGGAGGCACCTCCACACCGCAGTTCAATGTAATAAATGCCCTGTCGCCGGACCTATTGATCGTCCGCGCGCGCGATTTCGAACGGGCATATGCGGGACGCGGCGACGCCCCGTACCGGATCATGGCCCTTGACGACGACATCAGCCTGGAGGCCGCGCGCGCGCGTCTCCTCCTCATCGGCGAGATATTCGGAAAAAAAAGCGAGACCGTCAAAATCCTGGGCGACGACGACCGCTTCATCGAGACGATTCGCCTCAAGACCGCCAAGATACCGCCCGAGCGCCGCAAGAGGGTCATGCTCGTCAACTTTGATGAAGGCGGCCCCTCCACGCCAGGGAACGCGTCGTTCCAGACGGAGACCATCAAGGCCGCCGGGGGCGTGACGGGAAAGTTTGGGGACGGCAAGTCATACCCCCTCACGCCAGAGATGTGGCGAGAGTTCAGCCCGGATTTCGTATTCACGGCGGAGCCGCACTACGGGAAGCTGCTCAAGCTCATCGATAGCGACGGGTGGCGCGACGTCCCCGCGGCGCGCAACCGCGGCGCCCATTCGTTCCCCGAGGCGCTGGTCGGACGGGCGGCGGCGCACGTCGGCTACTTCGCCGCGTGGCTCTCGTCCAGCATATACGGCGGGGAGTTCTCCATGGACGGGAACCTGGTCCATCCGATGGAGGTCACGTCGGAGCGCGCCATATCCATAGACATGCCGTATGTCGAGCGGGCCCGCATCGTCGAGAGCCGCATAATGGACTTCACGCACAGGACTCTGCTGATAGACTTCAAACGCCCGCAGAGCATAGCCTCAACCGTGACGGGCGAGCGCTCCGGCATCGAGACGGTCGGCAACTCGTACTCCCCGACGCAGGTCTGGCCGATCTATCACTCGCTCGGCTTCGGGCGCTCGCGGGACGATCTCTTCAAAGTCCTGAGGCTCGACCCGGAGCGCGTCGACATCATGCTGACCGGCGCCGACATGAACAACATATCCATTCAGTCCGCCAGTTACCGGGACATGACCGCGACGGCGATAGTGACCGCCGGAGTGGAGGGCAACGCCATACGCACCTCCAAGGACACGGGCGCGTGGTACGAGCCGGGGACGATCAACGTGCTCGTCATGACCAACCACAACCTCTCCAAATACGCCGCGACCCGCGCCATAGTGACAGCCACCGAGGCCAAGACCGCCGCCCTGTGGGACATGGACATACGGAGCGTCCAGACCCCGCTTCATAACCCCGCGACCGGTACAGGCACTGACACAGTGATAATCGTCGCCGGTGAGGGCACGTCCCTGACCAGCTCCGGCGGCCACAGCAAGATGGGCGAGCTGATCGCAGAGGCCGTCCACATGGGAGTGCAGGACGCCATACTGAAGCAAAACGGCAAGGCTGTCCGCCGCAGCGTGTTCGAACGCCTGGAGGAGCGAGGACTCCCCATCGGTGAGATATTCAAACAGGACGGCGGGAGCCCCGACTTCCAACTGCGCGTGGAGGAGCTGATGCTGTTGCCGAAGTACAAGGCATTCGTCGAGGCATCATTCAACCTGAGCGACGCCCGCCTGATGGGGCAGGTGTCCGACCTCGGGCCGTTCGAGGCGTGGGCGGTAGCCACGGCGAGCGACATAGCGGGACGCGAGGTCGGCGAACTAATGGACATGACGTCGAGGGACGACCTGCCCGACGCGCTCAAAATGGCGCTCGACGCGCTGGCGACAGGGGTGAAACTTCAAACCCATGACAAAAAATAACCGGCGTACGAGAGAAGCGAGACCGTGGAGCGCTGCCCCACACCCCGCCTGTGAACCGGTTCCCCGAATCCCTGTTAATTTTTTCCCCTTCACCCTGCGGGTGAAGGGGAAAAGTATAAGGGTCCAGGGAGCCAGCTCCCTGGCGGGTGTGAGCGGAGCCCACTGTCCTGCCTCCGCGTTTCGCGGGTTGATTTTCGCCATCGTCCTTGCCGTTTTCTGCGGCGCATCGGGCGCATCGCTCGAGGGATCGGGCGGGAACGTTTCGCTGATCGTGATCGACTCCGACAGCTATGCGGCCCAGCTGGCCCTGTCGTCCATTTCGCTGCCGGACGGTTTCAGGGCGCGCGCGTTCTGTCTGTCCGACCTCTCGCGCGATGACGCGGCGGCGTTCGTGAGGGAGAGCGGCATTATACTGGCCGACGTGATGGAGGACAAACTGTCGAATTACGTCATGGAGCACGGGCTCCTCGAAGGGCGAGCCGTGTACGCGCTCCGCGAGTCGGCGGACGACGGACCGCTCGCGGAGGCGGGCTTCATATTCAACGACGAATTGGAGGAATATTACTCCCATCTCGATATAGCCAACATCCAAAACATGATCAAACGGGCCGTCAACCTCGCGATGGACGACTCCATAGCCTACGAGCCAGTCAAGGCGACGCCGATGAGCGGCCTGTATCACCCGGATGCATCCGGCGCGTCCGGCGACGTGCGGGTTTTCAGCGGCACCGCGGACTATCTCAGGTGGTACGAGTCGCGGGACGACTACGACCCGGACCGCCCGCGGCTCGGGATAATGTTCTTCTCCACGTCGCTCGTCCCCGGGCAGAGGGAGGCGTTTGACGAGCTGATAGCAAAGATGGAGGACAAGGGCTTCAACATACTGCCGGCGTTCGGGCCGGATCGGACTGTGCTGGACTCGTACTTCATGGATGAGCGCCGCGATGCGGCGGTGGATGCGGTCCTGTCGTTCTCGCTCAAGTTCTACATGTCGCTCGACGATGGCTTGAGAGCGAGCGTGTCGGCGATGGACGTGCCCATATTCAACGCGATCAACATGTACTCCGCGCCGATAGAGGAGTGGGAGTCGAGCCCGGAGGGGATACCCGCGATGGACGTGATATGGACGATCGCCACACCGGAGATAACCGGCGCCATCGAACCGACACCGCTCATCGGCAAGGTGGAGGAGCGCCTGCCGAACGGCGGATCGGCCTATCGCTACGAGCTGATCCCGGGCATGGCGGAGCGCATCGCGCCGCGCATCCGCAACTGGGTAAAACTGCGAAAAACGCAAAATAAGGACAAGAGGGTGGCGATACTGTACTACAACAACAGCCAGGGGAAGCAGAATATCGGCGCGAGCTACCTAAACGTCTTCCGCAGCCTCGAACGGATAACGGAGACGATGAAGGAGGCCGGGTACGGCATCCCGCGCGGCTTGGCGCTCGATGAGGAGCGGATCAAGGGACTCGTCCTGCGCGGCGGGCGCAACATAGGGTCGTGGGCGCCGGGAGAGCTGGACGCCCTCATTGCCTCAGGAAGCGCGCTCCAACTGCCCATCGCGGAGTATAAAAAATGGTTCGCGGAGCTGCCGGAGGACTTCCGGCGCCGCGTGACGGAGCAGTGGGGAGAGCCGGAGACGAGCGATCTGATGATAAAGGACGGACGGATAATCATCCCTCTGGTCGAGGCGGGCAACGTAGTCATGCTGCCCGAACCGGCCAGAGGGATAACCGACGATCCGATAAAGCTATACCACGACCCGACGCTCTACCCGCATCACCAGTATATCGCGGTCTACCTCTGGCTGAAGCACGGCTGGGGCGCGGACGCTATGGTACACCTCGGGACCCACGCCACCTACGAATGGCTGCCGGGCAAGGGTGCGGGGCTGTCCGTATCCTGCCCGCCTGAGGTGATGATCACCGACATACCTAACGTCTATCCGTACATCGTGGACGACGTGGGCGAAGGACTCCAGGCAAAACGCCGCGGCAGAGGCGTCGCCGTAGACCACCTCACCCCCGCGCTCGCTCGGGCGGAAGGATACGGGGAGTACGTCGAGCTGCGAGAGATATGCGAACAGTACGAGCAGGCTGTCTCCCTCGGCTCGGACACCGCCGCGATATACCTTGGGAGGGCGCGGGATCTGGCGCTCAGGCTCGGCCTGAACGACGATCTCGGGTTGAGCGGGATCGCCGGGCGCGACGAGATGACGGCCATCGCTCAGTATCTGGAGTACCTCGACATGGGCTACGTCCCGTACGGCATGCATACGTTCGGCTCGTCCCCGAAGGGGGAGGCGCTCTCCGCGACGGCACGCGCGATAATCGAGCAGAACCCGGAGCTGTCCGAGGGATCGATCAGGAAATCTCTCGCCGAGTCAGGCCCGTCAGAAACGGCGAGTTTTTTAAACGCGCTCGACGGGCGATACGTCCCATCCGCCGAGGGAAACGACCCGGTTCGCAACCCGAAGTCGATTCCCACGGGGAAAAATTTCTACGGCATATCGCCAAATCGGATGCCGACGACGGCGGCGTGGAAACTGGGACGTGAAGCGGCGGACCAGATCATCGCCAAGCACATGGAGGAGAACGGGACATACCCGGAGAAGGTTGCCGTCGTCCTCTGGGCGGTCGAATCACTGCGCAACGAGGGACTGTCCGAGTCCACGATAATGTCGCTCATAGGTGTCGAGCCGATGTGGAACGCGGCAGGCCGTGTGACCGGCACTCGGCCCATCCCAGGGGCGAGGCTCGGGAGACCGCGCGTCGACGTGGCGATAAACGCGTCGGGGCTGTACCGTGACCTCTTCCCCGACAAGATACTCCTCATCGACGCCGCCATCAGACAGGCGGCGGCTCAGGACGACATCGAGAACTTCATCAGGCGGAACGACCTGCGCATGGAGAGGCTCCTCATAGACGCCGGGGTCGCCTCGGCTGACGCGGGGAGGTTCTCGCGCGCCAGGATTTTTTCCGAGGCGCCCGGGGCCTACGGCAACAGGGTCGAGGAGCTGGTGTCGGCATCCGGGCTCTGGGAGGACGACTCGGATGTTGCCGGGGTTTACCTCAAGCACACCGGGTACGCCTACGGCGGGGAGATGTGGGGAGCGCCGGCGGAAAGAGCGCTCGACATGAACCTGCGCGACGCGAGCGCCGTGTGGCACTCCGCGTCGTCCAGCTACTTCGGGCTCATGGACAACGACGACATGTTCATGTACCTCGGAGGCATGTCACTCGCCATCCGAGAGCTCTCGGGCAGGTCTCCGCAGACACTGATAGCCGATCAGCGGACACTGGGAGAGGTGAAGATGGAGAGTCTGGGCAAGTTCCTCGGTGCCGAGATGCGCGCCCGCTACCTCAACCCGAAGTGGGCAGAGGGCATGAAGGGCGAGGGCTACGCCGGGGCGAGAGAGATGTCGAACTACGTCGAGTACCTCTGGGGCTGGCAGGTCACCACGCCGGAGTCCGTGAGCGAAGCGTCGTGGAACGAGACCTACGAGGTATACGTGGAGGATAAATACGATATGGGCATACCGGAGTTCCTCGACAGGGAGAATCCGTGGGCATACCAGTCCCTCACCGGGAGGATGCTCGAGGCGGCCCGCAAGGGGTATTGGAACGCCTCGGACGAGATTAAGCGGGAACTCGCCGCGAACTACGCGATGAGCGTGATAAACCGAGGCATCGCCTGCTGTGACCACACCTGCAACAACCTGCGGTTCCATCAAATGGTGCTCAATATAATCTCCATACCGGGCCTCATGTCGCCGGAGCTGACGGCCGAGTTCAAGCTTGCCGTCGAGACGGCGGGGCAGAAACCCCTGGACGAGATGGCTTCGACCCGGGCCGAAATGATCAAAAACCTCGGCGCGGCGAGACCGAACTACGCGCCCCGGCCCATGAACGACGGACATGAGGCGCAAAACGATGCCGAGAGCGTGAAGGGCTTCAAGATGGAGCCGGTGGAGAACGCGCCGGACGAGACGTCCGTCTCATCGTCGGGCGTCGAGTGGTTCGCGGGCCTCTTCGTCCTGTGCCTCCTGGCGCTCTTCTTCGCCGGGCTCAGACGAGGAAAAAGGAGTGTGTAGGCAGAGGATGGCTCGGCGGACGCTGCTGTTTTTCATATGCGTCGCGTTATTGATGCAGTTCACCGAAGACGAGCTCCGCGCCGCAGACGGGATGGACTTCCTGCGATGGCGCATGACGGAACAGGCGAGGACAAGCGACGGCGGGATGGTCGTGTCATTCGACCTGAGTATTCCGCCGGGCGCGAACCCGGAGGATATCGAGGTCACCTACAGGGCGCTGCCGCAGGGGAACATTGGGGCGGAGACGGGCGGCTCGGCGCCGGAGACGTACCGCAAAAAACTCGGTGATACGCGGCCGGAGGGCGACGGCACGGTCGCCGATGTGACCGTCTACAGCGGCAGGTCTGAACTGATCGAGTTGACGGCGGCGTCCCGGGCCGGAGACGCGCGGCAATACGCGTTGACCGTGTTCAGTTGTTTCGGCGAGTCGGGCAATGAGGACCCAGACGCGGAGCGGACGAACTATTATCCGAATCGGCCGGCATTCAGGGTTGCGACCGGGCAGTACTACTTCAGGGCGCAGACGGGGATGCCGATCGAGTTCTCGCTGGACTCGGGACCGGATTCCGTATCGGTGTTCGAGAAGGGTATCTTCACCTCCACGGCGGAACGCGACGCGTCGGGGAATTATGTCTACGTGCCGCCCCATGACGACGAACTGTCCGAAGCGGGGTACACGGCGAAAAAGGACGTGGTTTTCGCGGCGTCGATGCCTGACGGGGACCTCATCAGCTTTTATGTTCCGGTGTACCGCTCGTTTTATGGAAAAATCGACCTGAAAGGGGGGTTGGCTGTGCTGTCTGGAAGTATGCTGGTGAGCGCCGCTTTAGCGATGCGGGCGGGCAGGAGATTTCCGTGGCGATGACTGTGCGAAACCTGCGAGGCATAGTGCAGCACGCCGGCTTTATAGTGATGATGTACGGCGGGAGGTTCGGCCTGCACCTCGGTTCGGCCGTACCGTGCTTCGCCTGCCCGTTCGTCCCAGGCTGCGGAGGCTTCTGCTACCTCATGGGACTCCAGGGCTACATAGGCTTCGGCATGGGCGCGGCCGTCGCGAGCGGCATGGGGCTCGTCACGGCGCTGGGCTGGTTCGCGGTCTTCGCCGCCTCGGTCGCCCTCTTAGGCAAGCTCTGGTGCGGCTGGATATGTCCCTTCGGGCTGATACAGGACTGGTTATCGGCGCTCAGGAGGCATCTCGGCGTGCGCGAGCGGTCGATACCGTATCCCGTAATGCGGCGCCTCGCGTGGGTCAAGTACGTGCTTCTGGCCGGAATCGCGATAATTCCTCCGCTCGTCACGGCGGGAATTCTGCACGAGGATTTTTACCTGCCGTTCTGCGGGATATGCCCCGGGAAGTCCCTGCTCCCCCTCTTCGCCGGGGAGACGCGCTATCTCGCGCTCAACTACGACAACTTGGTCACGCTGGGCTTCTCAGTGGCGCTGATTGCGATAACCGGCGCGATGCTGGTCGGGATGTTCCTCAAGGACCGCTTCTTCTGCATATTCTGCCCGCTCCTGGCGTTTATCCACATGCTGAAGCCCGTAACCGCGCTCAGGCTGGCCAAGACGCCGGATACGTGCGTCGGGTGCGGAAACTGCCGCAGGGCCTGCCCCATGGAGATAGAGGCGGTTTACAGGGAGAGGGCGTCGAGCGACGTCCAGAGCGACGAGTGCCTGGACTGCGCGGCTTGCGTCGAGGCGTGCCCCTCGGACTTCGCGCTGGCTCTCAAATTTTTGAAGGTCAAGCTCTTCAGGTCCTCCAGAAATTACGCCGCGGGGATTGGGGGGAATTCCAAGAAGAATGAACTCAGCAGATAAAAACTCCTTGGTGAAACGCGCGCGTAAAATTTCGGCCAAAACGTCAGAGAGGGCCCGCTCCGAGGTGAGGAAAAGTTTGGAGGCTCTCGCCGCGAGGGATGACCGCTCCGCCGATTTCGACTACTTCATGGATCTGTACGGAGCCGTCCAGACCCCCGAGGCCGTCTCGGAGCGCACGGGCCGCCCCGTCGTAAGCCTCCTCTGCATACAGGCGCCGATCGAGCTGATACACGCGGCGGGGTTTCACCCGCACAAGGTAGTGAGCGGCTCGCAGGCGATGGCGAACATGGCGCTCCAAGGTCTCCCGGCACTGACGTGCCCCATGCTGCGCGCCGTGACCGGTGCCGCGGCCGCCGCGTCGGATGGGACACCCGGTACGCGGCGGTGGGTGCTGCCGACGACGTGCGACTGGGTCGTAAAGTTCCCGGAGATGCTGGAGTCATCAGGCGCCGGGTCGATCCGTCCATCCCTCCACTGGATGGAGCTGCCGCACCTGAAGGACGGCGACTCGGGGCAGGCGAGGTGGCTCGAGGAGGTGTTCGGGCTGAAGAAATTCCTCGAGGGCTGCGGGGGGAAAATATCCCGCGCATCGCTCGACGCCTCTATCCGAATTTACAGGGACGCGTGGCGCGCGCTGACGCGCCTCGCCATGATGAGGCAGGAGGGGCGAATAGCCGCTGTCTGGTTTGCTCTGATTGCGGGCGCGTTTTTCCTCGACTCGCCGGAACGGTGGACGAAGGCGGCGCTCTCCGTCAACCCGCCGCCGGGCGGCGCGCGTTCAGATGAGCGGGCGCACGTGTTCCTCGCCGGGTCGCCGATATTCTTCCCCAACTTCAAGCTCTTAGATTTGCTGGAGGACTCGGGTGTATCTATCGCGGCGGACGATCTCTGCTCCGGCGAGCGGATATTCCCCGGCGGCGTCACATACAGAGACTCGTCGGAGTTCGGAATGATGTCCGCTCTGGCGCAGCGCTACCACCAGGGCTGCCTCTGCCCCACCTTCATCGACAATGACCGGAGGATAAACAACATATTGAGCAGGAGGATGGCGTCTGACTTCCAGGGGGTGGTCTTCCACGTGCTGAAGGGATGCCATCCGTACGACCTGGAGAGCCTCAGCGTGGAGGCGCCTCTGAAGGAGCGTGGGCTGAAATTCCTGCGCCTTGAAACCGACTACGCGGCTGAGGACTCGCAGAACCTGAGGACGCGCATTGAGGCGTTCAGAGGAACGCTGTCACGGAGGTGAGCCAAGGTGGCTTTTAAGGTGGGACTGGATCTCGGGAGCACCGCGATCAAGGCCGTCATAGTCGACGGAGATCGCGTAGCCTGGCAAGGGACGAGGGCCACGGCGCCGGGACAGGAGGCCGTGGCCGAGGGACTGCTAGACGAGGGGCTGTCGGCGCTCGGTGCCAGGCGCGGCGAGATCTCGGGCATAGCGTCGACGGGATACGGGAAGAAGCTCTATGCCTCAGCGGACAGGCACATCGACGAGATAACGTCGAACGCAGCCGGGGCGTTCATATTGAGCGGAGGGTCTGCGCGAACGGTCATCAACGTCGGCGGGCAGGACCTCAAAATCCTGACGCTCGATGACTCGGGGGGCGTCGTGGACTTCAAGATGAACGACAAGTGCGCGGCCGGGACAGGGCGTTTTTTCGAGCTGGCCGCTCGTATTTTGGACACGCCGTTAGGCGACTTCGCCAAACTCTGCCTCGACTCCGAGGAGGAGGTGGAGATAAACAGCACCTGCGTAGTCTTTGCGGAGAGCGAGATGGTCTCGCTCTTGGCCAGAGGGGTTAAAAAAGAGGATATAATAAGGGCGCTGCACTGCTCCGTAGCCCGCAGGGTGAGCGGGCTGGCCGGCAGGCTCTCTCCTGATGGGAGGGTATACCTGGACGGAGGCCCCGCTCAAAACGGCGGGCTCGCGTCGGCGCTGGAGGACGAGCTGATGACGGAGATCAATGTCCTGGAGGCCCCGCAGTTCACCGTGGCGTACGGCGCGGCCATGTCCCTCGGCGCGTGACGCTCCGGATCGAGTTCACAAAAGTTAGCACAAACATTATCCTTAAATGGGGGAATTTTTACTATGGACTCGGCATCGCTGACATCTTTGACATTTATGGAGTACATGCGTCTTGGCGGAGCGATAATGTGGATAATCCTCTGCCTCTCGGTGATCTCGCTGGCGGTCGTCATCGAGCGGGCGATATTCTTCGTCTCGGCCTCCGCCAACCTGGAGGAGCTGGAGATAGCGTTCGGCAAGTCCATATCCCAGGGCGACCCCGAGGCGGTTCGGAGGGCAGTCGCGGGGCGAAGCTCGCTGCACAGGCTATTCTCCGCCGTGTACGGCCACTGGATGCTCGACGCGGAGAGCCTCCGTGTGTTCGTCGAGGGGCAGATACACCGCGAGCTGTACAGGTGGGAGAAGCACCTGGCGCTGCTCGAGACGACGGCCCGCGTCTCACCGCTCCTGGGGCTGCTCGGCACCGTGCTGGGCATGGTCGAGATGTTCCACACGCTCAACCTCGGCGGGGCGGTCAGCGCCGAGGCCGTGACCGGCGGGATATGGAAGGCGCTCTTCACGACCGTGGCCGGCCTCACCGTCGCGATACCGGTGATAATAGCCCACGGAATTTTAGCCGGGCGCATAAACAAGGAGGAGGAGCAGCTAGAGCGCGGAGGGGTATTCATCATCACGGAGCACTCGCTGCGAGGGCGTCCTGACGAGCGGAGCGCAAAATGAGGCGCGCGCGCAGGAGAGGTGTCGAGGTAGACATCACCCCCCTCATCGATATGATGTTCATGCTGATAATCTTCTTCATGCTCACGACAGCGTTCGTGCAGGGCACGCTGAACGTCGACCTCCCGATCGGCTCTCCCCCGCCGCTGTCGGAAAAAAATCCGATCGTGCTGACGGTCGAGAGCGACTCGTCCCTGCTCTGGAGCGGCGAAAGAATCGCGCGCGGCGATCTGCCCAAGGCGGTGGCCGGCGCCGTTGACAAGAGCCAGGACATACTCGTGGCGGGCGACAAATCCGCGCGCTACGGGGACGTGGCGGAGCTTCTGGAGTTGCTTCGCACCTTGGGCGTGACGGACGTGACACTGGCGTTCGAGGAGGAACAGCCGCAATGAGAGGCGCGCTCGCCGTCATACTGAGCGCGGCGGTCCACGCCATGATCCTCTGTATGCTCCCGGGCACGGAGGCCAGGACGGAGCACCCGTCGATCCGCGTCTCGCTGCGCAACGTACCGGCGGCGGTGCCGGTTGCGGCTCCAGCGCCGCCGATCCCCGAGGCGCCGCCAAAAATGGAGCCCCCCCCTCCGAAACCTCAGCCAGAGGTCAAGGAGGTCAAGAAGGTCGAGCCGGTCAGGACGCCGCCCGCGCCCAAGCAGCCCGCGAAGCCCGCCGAGACGCATAAAAAGTTGCCGTCGCGGGCGGAGCCGGCCGCAACGCACGCGGCTCCGCCCGCGACGTCCAGCGCTGAGACGAGCGCGGCCAGCGACGCGCCGGCGGCGCAGTCGGGGGAACCCCTCGTCACCAAGTCGCCCGGGGGCGGCTCGATAATCGACGTGTCCAGGCTGACGGTCACAAAAAAAATCACGCCCGAGTACCCGATGATCAGCAGGAAGCGCCGCGATCAGGGCACCGTCACGCTACTCGTCACGATAAAATCCGGCAGGGTCGCCTCGGTCACGGTGGAGTCCTCCAGCGGACATGCCCCCCTGGACGAATCCGCCGCCCGCGCCGCCCGCGGCTGGGAGTTCGACTCCTCCGGCTACGGCGACACGGTGACAGCACGGATACCGTTCGCCTTCAAGCTGAAGTAGCGCGCGGGATCGCTCATCCGATATCATGCCAATCCTCAACAGCGTTTATACGCCTATCGTTCGCCGGCGCGGACTCCCTCACCGCGTCCGTGTTCCATACCGCCAGGATAGTGGGAGTTGACTCGGGCAATTCTACCGCCGAGCGCTCCTCCACGTCGTGGCGAGCCGGGCGGCGACAGCGGAGGTGCCCTTGGCGTATATCTCGTGGGCGAACTTCAGCGGGTCGTCCGCCGTTTTCCTCGTCCGCGCCACGGCGTACCCGCGAGGCACGGACGAAACATACTCGGCGTCCAGTATGCAGGGCTCGCAGCGATCTACCACGTCGTCGGGCGTCGACTCGATGGCCCAGTCGAAGTACACCGTGTGGTTCGTGTGCCCGTTCAGGTCCATCTCCCCCCACCTGACCCGAAACTCCGCCTCTCGGTCGAAATCACCGCCCTGGGGCGGGATCGAGTCCTCCACCGGCTTGCCCGTCGGCTCCGCGACGTTGAAATACGCCGCCGGCAGTGCCCTGTCCAGGCGAACCGGGCGGCCCCTCTCGATGTCTACTACGATCCACGCCGACCAGGCGTCGGCCACTACGTCACCGGATTCGTCCCTGACCTCGAAGACGCGGACGGACTTCAGGTTTTTCCTCGGCTCGAACCACGTCCTGACCGCCAGCCCGCTTCCGCCGGGATATCGGCGCACCCTCACCCTGTATCGCCGCAGAACCCACGTCATGCCGCGCTCCATGAGGCTCGCCACGCCTACGCCAACGCCGTCCGCGTGAAGAGCCGCCGTCTCCTGCAGAAACTGGAGCAGCAGGCTGACCTTCACCCGGCCGTTCATGTCAAGGCCATAATAAGGAACGTTGAACGTGTGCTCGAACATATAATTAACTACCCTCCCGCGCACCCTTCATACCGATTTTTCAAGGAAACGTTTTGATCGCGAACTGGTATCATACCAATTTGAAATCAAAGGCCTAAAGGGTGAAGCGTTAAAACAGGTTTGATCAACTATTCAGCATTGTCAAAAACAGTCTGTTGACCGCGAATTGGTATCAGTAATGCTCCTTGAACCTCTTGTGCTGGGCCAGCCACTGATCCGGGGCTTCCCTTATGATATCCTCCACCGCTTTGTTGATGCGGAGGGTGATGCCGTAAATCGTCTCGTCCCGGCTGCCAGACTTGCGCCACTCTATCGGGGGCCATACCCTCAGTTTGTGCTTGAACGGAGAGACGCGATACGACGACACCGGGATCAGGGGCTTGCCGGTGAGGTACGCGAACAGGGCCGGTCCCCTGGGTGTCGACGTCTCCAGGCCGAAGAGCGGCGCCTTGATTCCATCGGACCCGCCGTGCTGATCCGGCATGATGCCCAGCAGTTCACCTCTGCGCAGAACGGCTGCCGCTCTCGTCATAGGCGCGTGCTTGGACAGGCACGACACGCCCGCGCGCCGGCGCATCTCGCCGATCGCGTCGCGCTCCGCCGCGTCGTCCGGCTCGCGCACGATGGCGGTTATCCTGTGCCCGCTCTGGGCCAGCCACGCCGCCAGCAGTTCCCAGTTGCCGACGTGGCACGCCACGATTATGGCGCCTCCCTCGACGTCGAGCAGGGAAGCGTTCTCCGCCTCCACCCACTCGAGAACCTGTCTGGGGTCGTGCTGAAGGGCTATGAACTCTATACCAACCCACACCAGGTGGTCATACGTCCTCATCAGGACGCTCCGGCGCTCCCGCGGCGTCCTGTCCGGCAGCGCTATCTCCAGGTTTCGCGCGGCTACGCTCTTTCTCGGGGAGGCGAGCTTCAGGAGGGCGCGCAGAAAAAACGAGACGGAACCAGCAAGCCGTCCTGGCCGCAACAGTCCCGTCAGCATTTTGATGATCTTCGCCTTCAAACCCACGACTATCCGTTCAATCTTATCAGCCGGAAGTCCTTCTTGCCGACGCGCAGCTGCACGTAGCCTCCCAGCAGAAGATCGCCGGAGGAGATCATGGCCGAATCCTCCGAGACCCTCTCGCCATTGACGTAAACTCCGCCCTCCTTTATCTTGCGTCTCGCCTCGCCCTTCGATGAGACGCCCCCGGAGGCGAGCAGCGCGTCAGGCAGGGCAATCGGCAGGGACGACACGCCGCTCGTCGGTATCTCGGCGGCGAGCGTGTCGAGCAGCGCGGCGTCCGCGGATTTCACGTCGCGCTCGCCGAACAGAACCTCGCTCGCCTCCTTCACCCTGAGAGCGACGTCGCCCCCGTGGACGCGCGAGGTCATCTCCCACGCGATGGCCCTCTGCGCCTCCCTGCGCTCGGGATGGGCCCGGTGGCTCGACATCAGCGCGGCTATGTCCTCCAGGCCCGCGAACGAGTATATGTTGTGCAGCCGCTCTGCGTCGCGGTCGTCGGCGTTGATCCAGAACTGATAGAACTTGTACGGGCTGGTCCTCTTCGGATCGAGGTACACCGCTCCCTCCTCGGACTTGCCGAACTTCTGGCCCGATGCCGTGAGCAGGAGGGAGAACGTGATGCCGTAGCCCTGCCCCTCGCTGCGCTTCCTGATCAGGTCGATGCCGCCTATTATGTTGCCCTGCTGGTCGTTGCCGCCCATCTGGAGCGTGCAGCCCATGGTTCTGTACATGTGGTCGAAGTCATAGGCCTGCATCAGAATGTACGACAGCTCGGTGTATGTGATGCTCTTGTCCGGGTCGTCTATGCGGCTGCGGACGTACTCTCTGTTGATAAGCGAGTTGACGGGAAAGTATTTGCCGGTGTCGCGCAGGAACTCGATGAAACTTATCCCGGAGAGCCAGTCGTGGTTGTTGACCATAACGGCCGAGTTCCCCCCTCGGTCGAAGTCGAGGAACTTGGTGAGCTGCGCCTTAATGCATTCGGCGTTGTATGCCACCCGCTCCTCCGTCAGAAGCTGGCGCTCCTTCGTCTTGCCCGACGGATCGCCGATCAGGCCCGTGCCACCGCCGGCCAAGGCTATAGGGCGATGTCCGAGCCTCTGAAGCCACGCCAGCCCCATGATGGGCACCATATTTCCGACGTGAAGGCTGTCGGCGCTGGGGTCGAAGCCGACGTACCCTGTGACCGTCCCGCTCTCCATCTTCCGCCCCAGTTCTTCCGGATGGCTGCACCACTCGACGAAGCCCCTCCTCGACATGATCTTGCAGAAATTTTGCGGCATGAAATCTCTCCCTCGCGCTTTATTTAATAGTACCACACAGCCCGCCCGGATTCGGGCGACTCCCACGTCACGAACAGCCTGCCCAGATGGCTCATGACGTCCCTCAGCATCCCGGCCGACTCCTCGTCGACCGGGCCCTCCTCGTACTCGTAAAGTATGGAATTTATGGCGGGCAGCTCGGTGAGCGAGACGCCCAATTTCGGGATATCGACGTAGAACCACGCGACGGCGTTCCCGACTTGGCGCAGCAGGTCCTTCAGCTCCGCGTTCTGCTCGACGTCGGACGCCGACAGTCCTATAACCGCCTTCTCCTCGTTTCCAGCGGCCAAAACGGTGAACGGCAGGTCCGTTACGCCTCCGTGGGTATACCCCTCGATCGGCTTCGGATCCGCTCCCAGGAAGAGCTCAGTCCAGAATTTGTCAATCAGGCGAAACGCCGCGTCGCCCCTGCCGGGGATATCCAGCGTTATCCCGGGGAGCTCGAACCAGAGAAGCTGGGTTCGTCCCCCGAGCGAAATAGTCGCGGGGCCCGTGAGGAGCGCCTTGATGTCCGCGTTGCCGAGCCCCATCTTCCTGAGCTGGTCCGCCAAGTACCTCATGGAGGCGGGCATGGAGGACAAATCCCTCGGTGGATGCGGCAGGTTGACCCCCAGCGCCATTATGAGCGGGTCGGGGATGAATATGTCGTCCGACGACCAGTCCTTGTCCCTCAGGTCGTGGAGCAACGTCCTTCCTATGACGTTCTCCGCCCCGGATATCCTCCACTCGGCCTCGCCTGACGGCTGGCCCGACGAGCCCGCCGAACTCACTGAAGATGTCCAGGCGACCTCGATCTCCGTGGCCTTAGCCCCGGCGGATTCGCCTCCGCTCCCCAAAATCATCGAGCCGAGCACGCCGCCGTCAGAGAGGAACATCCTCCCTCTCCACTCCTTCCCGATGGCCCAATCCTTCCTCAACCCCTCCGCCCGCCCCAAGCGAACCTCCCTTATCCTCTCGATGTCCGGGAGGGAGTCCGCTATGTAGGCCCTGTCCGCGCGAACCTCCAGATAAAGGGGGGAGGCCATGTTGTTGGCGCGGATCTGAAACAGGCCGTCATCGTCGACACCATGCATGTCCGGCCTGACGAAACAGCCCTTCCAGCCGGGCGGCAGGCGGAATGACCCCAGCGCCTCGCGCTCCTCCTCGGACAGGGTGAACGCCCCGTACATCGCGAACCCGCCCGGACGCTCAGTCATGACCAGGGCGACAGCCCCGGACGAGTCGAAAACGGGCAGCAACGCGGTCACCGGAGACGCTCCCCCGGGGGAGACGGCCGCGCTGTCCGCGAAAAGCCTCGACGCGTATTGCGGGAACTCACCCTTGAGCGCCGCGATGAGGATCAGAGGCGCGTTCGCCTCGGCGCTGGGCAGGGCTGAGAGCAGTTCGAGCGGCGCGAAGCCCTCCTTGACGCCGCCGCTCGAGAAAAACAGCGCCGCGAGCAGCATGGCGAGGATCGAGGACGCCGCGGCCCCCAGCGTGACTTTCCGCACTGAGCGGGATTTAATCCCATCACAGAGGGCGATGAGACTGCTAAAGCGCTTTGACAGTTCGAGGCTCATATCCGGGTCACTGTTTCAAATTTTTAGCTGATTGCAGTATGAGGCGGGACGACTCGAGGAGAGGGAACAGCGGCTCGTAATTCGAGCGCTCCGCCAGGCTCTCCCGGATGGACTCCGTCTCAGAGGCTATCTCCCGCAGAATGGACAGTATGGACTCGCGGTCGGTGAATCTCCGCTGCGGCGCCTTCGGGCGGCTGTAAACCACCGCGGAGTCGCGGCTGGAGAGGTCGTAGGAGACGCCAGCGTCCGGCGCCAGGGCCTCGTAGCCCAATTCCCGTATGCCGCGAGCCAGAGACTCCGACGACCGCGGTTCGCCGTGGGTCACGAAGAACGAAGCGCTCCGCCTGAAATTCGACGCCCACGCCAGAAGATCCCCCTTGTCCCCGTGCGCGGAGAAGCCCCCCAGGGTGTGCAGGGAGGCGTTCACGGCTATGTCCTCTCCCGCTATCCGCAGGTGCTTCTCCCCCTCCACGAGCCTGCGCCCGAGGGTTCCGCGAGCCTGGTAGCCTACGAAGAACACGTTGCAGTTTTTGTCCCACAGGTTGTGCTTGAGGTGATGCACTATCCTGCCCCCCGTGCACATGCCGCTGCCGGCCAGCACTATGGCGCGGCCGACGTCGTTGATGGCCCTGGAGTCGCCGACCCCATCCGTGTACTTGAGCCCCTCAGGGCTGAACGGGTTGCCTCCGGCGCGGACTATATCCTGAATTTCGCGTGACAGAAGGGAGACGTGCTTCTCGTATATCCGCGTCGCCTTTGACCCCATCGGCGAGTCGAAGTAGACGGGCGGCATCTTCGGGAACCCCTGGGAGCCCTCCAGGCGCACCATCTCGTAGAGTATCCTCTGAGCCCTGTCGACAACGAACGTCGGTATCAGTATCTTCCCGCCCGCGTCGATGGCGCGCGCCAGCTCCCGCCTGAACTCGTCCCTGGTGTCCTCCAGGCTCTTGTGATACCTGTCGCCGTAGGTGGACTCTATCACCACGTAATCCGCCTCCTCCACGACGCTGGGGGGACGCTCCATGACGGCGTCCCTGGGCCCCATGTCGCCGGAAAAGACTATCTTCATCGGGTCGCCGGAGGAATCCCCGATCCACGCCTCGACGATAGAGGCGCCCAAGATGTGTCCCGCGTCGCGGTACCGGACCCTTACGCCGGGCGCTATGTCCGAGAACTCGTCGTAGCGGACGTAGCGGAAGAGCTTCAGCGTGTCCTCGACGTCCCCGTCGCCATAGAGCGGGAGGACCGGAGGCAGGCCCTTGCGGGAGTTCTTCCTGGTGCGCCACTCCGCCTCCTCGGCCATCAGCCTGGCCGTGTCCCGAAGCAGCACCGACGCCAAATCTATCGTCGGGTCCGTCGCCCATATGCCCCCCTTGAAACCCTGCCTTACCAAGAGCGGCAGACGACCGCTGTGATCTATGTGGGCGTGGGTCAAAACGACGGCGTCCAAGGACGCGGGAGAGAACGGGAAACCCTCCGCGCCGCGCCCCTCCGAATCCACCCCCTGATGCATGCCGCAATCCACGAGCACACGGCGTCCGTCCGCCTCTATCAGATACGACGAGCCAGTTACCTCACCGGCGGCCCCCACAAAAGTTATCCTCGCAGACGACATATCGACTGCTCCTTTCCAAGTATCGTGAAAATAATATTGTACTCATTGTTGAAAAGGGATACAAGGGCTCTCAAACCACATTTAAAGGAAATAAAAAACATCCTTCTCCCATTGCGAGAACATGCGGCAAGCTATGTTTGTATGAACAAAAGCAAAAACCTTCGCCGAGAGTTCCGTCGCGTTCTATGGGCATCAACAGCTCTCCTAAAATTTTAATCAGGTTTCCGCGGTTGATTGCGTCAATAATGAAAAAAATCCTCGCTTGGACGTTTTTCTGCTTGACGGCAAAATTGGTAAAAAACGCCCTCTTGGAGCGCAAACGTGTTCTCGTTAGGCTTGTAACCGATAACGAAGTCCTCATAAGAATAGCTCTGGTGAAATTGAATGATTTTCACTTTGCTGTCGTCAGCCTGCCCAAGCATGGAGTACGCTAAAGACAATTCTTGCTCATGGCGAGCAGTTCTTCGTCCAGTTTCAAAACGTTCAAGACTTGTTCGCACATTTCGAAATAGCATGACACGACTTCTGGACTGTTTATTTTGGGTATGCTCAAGCATGAAATTTTTTTAGCGAAGTTTTTAAGCTTCTTATACATAAAAATGAAATATTTTTCAGGATAACGAAAAAACAGGTAAAGGGTATTCCTGTTCTGATAGTGAGCGTTCCATTTTCCTTGGATGTATTCTCAGAAAGCAACAGTTTCTACACCAATTACGAGTGCGGTCGGCCCGCTTGCAGAATGGATACTATCACAGGCAACGGAGGGCAGCGTTCATTTTACTGCCCTCCGGTCTTCATCATTGGAGCGATAGTACGTCGCGTTCATTCAACCCGGTTATGTCGGCAATGTCGCTAAGAGACATTCCGCAGGCGAGCAATGAACGCGCGACCTCAAAAACCTTTTCCCCTCGCCTTCGGCTCTGCCCTCGGCCACGGCGGCATTGCAGCGCGCCGCTTCGTCCATCAGGTAAAGCGGTCTCGCCTCATATAACATCCTCGTCCGCTCGTCAGCGCTGATAGTCTTCAGGCGGCCCACTGTCATCTTCATCTCTTCCGTCTTAGTCGCAAGCATCTCTATCTCCTCCTCGCTCTCCGACCTTATCAGACGGAGCCAGTCCAGAAGCTCGCCCTCTTCCGTCCGCGCGGCCGTCTCGGGCAACTTCCCCAATTCCAGCGTGTGGATCTCCATCACGTCCGTCAGGAGGACGCCGTTGTCCTTGTCATACAGCCTGAACACATGGCGGTACGATTTGCCGCCGGGTATCATGTCGTAGTCGGCTATCACTATCGTCACCACCCGCTCTATCGCGGCGTAGTCCTGGCCGGGGCCTATCTGCCTCGCCAGGCCGCGGCCTGTGGAGAACGCGACCCTCTCCGCCATGAACGGGGTCTTGCGGATCTGCACCTCGACCGATATCAGCTTCTTGTTTTTAAGCTGGACGCGCACGTCCAGTATGCTCAGCTTGTCGTCCGGCGAGTCGCGCTCCAGATGGGGGTCGATGATCTCCAGGCCTTCGTATTCCTCCGCAGGGATGTCGAACGCCGCGATGAGGAACGCCCGTATTGCCGCTATATACCGGTAGTCGCCGAAAATTAGCTTGAATACGAGGTCATTCTTGAGCGGCAACAGGCGCGGCGTCGCGTCTCTTCCAATTTGGCCGCTGTTCGAAATTTGCGGCGTCCCGTCCAAGGTCTCATCAGCCGGGACGCCCTTTGGTTTCCTTCCGCTTTTTGCCATGCGCGCCACCCCTCCGTCTACTCTGGGGTTATTTTAGCACAGTTTTGATGCGACAGGCGGGCATTAATGCCAAGATTGCCATGCCCTGCCTGTCTCGCTGTCTCATATGCGGCTATGAGTCGCGCGATGACCCGCCGCAAATGCCGTCCCATGAGCCAAAAAGGGGCAGCCGGGGAGCAACTTGCGTCCGCTCCCCAGTTGTGTTGCTAGGCTCATGCGGTGCGGCTGCCCTAGTTCCCGTATGGGCCAGCTTGCCTCGTTCGCTGTCCTCGACGTACCTCAAGTACGTCTGCGGGCGCTCACTCGGCAATCCTTCGCGTTGGCGGCGGATACGCGCCAAACAGTGCCTTGTTTTATTTCCTGCCGCTACGCATTGCAAAGAGCGCGATGGCCCAGGATGCGCCGGTGTCACAACCGCCACCGGTATCCGCCCCGCCTCCCGTAACGAGCTCGGCCAATGCCGCGTCCGCCTCGGACTGCGCGGCGCCCGGTTTTTTCAGGACTAAGACGGCCGTATTGTACGCGCTCCCATAATATGATTTGTTCCCCTCCGCGTTTATCTCCGCGACCTTCCACACCAGCGTGTTCGTCCCGAGGTGTTCCACGTCCTCGCCAAGGTCCGCCCCCAACTGCTTCGTTTGTACTGGAATTGAACAAATTATACAAACCACCTTTGTGTCGGAACAATTGCAAATATGACTATCAAATTGTCTCAGTTGTTTCTGCCGCAATAAGTTATTTGTATGTTATTGTGTGAGCCGTGATACAGGCGTGCAGCAACCTGCCAAATAACTTCCCTTCAAATTTACGTCGGTTAAACCGATAACAGAACTCATCGAATCGCTTATTGTTTTCCCGTCCACTAATCCCACCACCTCAATCTTTATGAACTTTGGACGCACCTGCTTATCCAGTTCCAAAGCGATTATCGCCGGCGTCTTTTCTGTCTGCGGCCGCGTTTCCCAACCTCGGTCGGGGCTCCGAAAAAAGCGTCGTCCATCTCTATTATACCCTTCAAAAAATACGCTGAATCCCATTGTGCCATCGCTTCCCTTAATTTATGCAACATCAGCCATGCCGTGAAATAGGACACGCCAATGTCCTTGCCCAGCTGTTTGGCTGATATCCCGCGCTTGTCGCGGGCAACAAGAAATATCGCCATGAATCATCCCCGCAACCCGGTATGGTTCTTATACATGACCGTACCGGCGGTTAAGGACGACTGGTGGCCGCACGACGAGCATTGGTAAAGATTCCTGTATTGAATGAAGCTATGCTCTTTATGGCCGCATTTTGGGCACACAAAACCTTCCG
>JAISZL010000007.1 GCA_031269245.1 Synergistaceae bacterium
CGAGCCAAATCGCCAATTGTCAACCGGCGATTTTGACACGTCGGGGAAACTCTCAAATCGTCACTTTGCAAGTGACGATTTCTCGCCTTTGGCCCTTAACTAGATATTTTTCAAAATCCAGCAAAAAAGGCTGGACTTTTTCGTGGTTTTGTGGTCTAGTTATAGCACTAGATAAGGAGGGGTAATATGGGCTTCCCTACCAAAGTACAACTCATAAAACGGAAACAGAGCGAACAATGGTACATCAACTTTCCATCCGCCGTTGCCCAGTCCATGGAATTCGAGCGGGGAGAAACGGTCGAGTGGTTCATCGAAGACAAGGGGATGCTGGCCTTAAAACGACGGAAGGTTCCGCCATCCGTCCTGAAAAAAAAACTTCTGGAATAGTCGAGACATTCGAAGGGCTATTTGCGCGAACGCGCCCCGCCTTCAGCCAGGAACGGATCTTTTCCAACGCGCGGGCACTGGCGGCAGCCGCGCTCCTCAACTTGGGGAGGCAAACAGTCACAGGTATGCTTTCGGCGATCGGCAGGCAGTTCGAGGATTGGACGTCTGCCTACAGGTTGTTCAGCAAAGAACGCATCGACCGCGCAGCTCTTTTTGCGCCTGCGAGGGAAGCCGTCGTCGAGCGGTTGAAACCGGACGAGCCAATGGTTGTAGTGATGGACGACACTTTGATACGCAAGCGTGGCCGCAAGATACCCGGGACTGCGTGGAAGCGGGATCCGCTTGGGCCGCCTTTTCACACGAATTTCGTCTGGGGGCAGCGTTTCCTGCAATTGTCCGCGGCTTTGCCGGACGCCAGCACACAGGGTTGTGCGCGTGGCATCCCCATTGATTTTCTACACGCGCCGAGCGCCGCGAAGCCGAGAAAGAACGCCTCGCCAGAGGCATGGGAGACATACCGTAAGGAGCAAGCGGAGCTCAAAGTCAGTGCCGTGGCGGCAAAACGCCTGCGGGAGCTGCGCCGCCAAGTGAGCGGGAAAAGCATCATTTGCGCTGTGGACGGAGGGTTCACAAACCGGACCGTGTTCCGCAACGTGCCGGATGACACCGTTTTGATCGGGCGGATACGCAAGGACGCGAGCTTGTTCAAAGCGCCCGAAGCAGAAGGGGCCGAAACTTCACGCAGGGGCAGGAAGAGGGTCTACGGTGACGCACTGCCTACGCCGGAGGAGATACGGAGGGACGACTCTATTCCTTGGCAGAGCGTGGAGGCGTATGCGGCGGGGAAGGTGCATACCTTTGACGTGAAGACAATCTCTGCCGTTCGGTGGAGGGGTACAGGAAACCATGATATACGCTTGGTCGTTGTGCGCCCGCTGGCATATCGCCCACGCAAGGGGGCTAAATTGCTTTATCGCGACCCTGCATATCTGATTTGCACGGACGCGGCGCTGCCACTGGAGTCCCTGTTGCAGGCGTATCTTTGGCGTTGGGAGATCGAACTGAACTTTCGGGACGAAAAGACCGTCCTGGGTGTGGGTGAAGCACAGATCCGCAAACAGCCCTCCGTGGAGAGCGTCCCGTCGTTGGTTGTGGCCTCGTACGCTTGCCTGCTTCTCGCGGGGACTGCGGCAGATACGGGGCAAAGCGTCCTGCCACGGCAAAAATGGCGCCCGTTCAAGAAGACCAAAAGATACTCGACGCAGGACATGATCTCTCTTTTTCGAACACAGTTATGGAGGATTGGGCTCAAAAAGAATTTAACCCACTTCGCATCTGATACCTCGACGAACGCGAACATGGATTTTTTACAAAACTCCTTGCACTCCGCCGTCATGTTTGCTCAAAAATAGCCAAAGACGAGTTGGACGCCGCTCTCGGGGCGGCGTCCAAATTTTTATCGGTGGTGGGGAAATATCGCAAGCATATGATTGTATCGGCATTTTTTGTTTTATTTTTACTCCTATTGTATATTTCCACATGTTTGTCGCGGGATCGCTCACTTATTATTGAAGAAATTTTCCCTTATACCAATTCGCGATCAATAGGGTGTTTTTGATGCGGCTCTAGCGGTTATCTAAACCTATTTTAACGCTTCACCCTTTAGGCCTTTGATTTCAAATTGGTGTTAGAAGCATGGTGTCCGGCAAAATGTCGCCGCGAGACAGCGTGAAAACTTTTGTAAGGATGGTTCGGTCCATGAAAATAACAGAAATGTCCCTGCGGCATCCCGTAACCGTTTTGATATTGACGATCGCCCTTCTGATTTTTGGAACTTACTCCTACGTCAACATGGGCGTGGAGCGAATGCCCAACGTCGAATTTCCGATCGTGGTCGTCGTGACGGCGATGGAGGGCGCCAGCCCGGCCATAATGGACAACGACGTGACTGATGTGCTGGAGGCGCGGATCAACACCATCGAGGGCATCAAGAACATATCGTCCAGCAGCTATGAGGGGCGCTCGGTCATAGTCGTCGAGTTCGAGCTGGACAGGAACGTAGACTTCGCGGCAGCCGACGTGCGGGGCAAGGTCAGCATGGCGGCCGGACTTCTGCCGGACGAGTGCGGGGACCCGCAGGTCGACAAGTTCGACCCGTCCAACATGCCCATAATGAACGTGGCTGTCGAAAGCGACGGGCGCACCGACATGAAGGCCATCTCGAGATACGCGGACAGCGTGGTGACCGAACGGCTCCAGACCGTCACCGGCGTTGGCGGGGTGCAGCTCGCCGGGTTCCGGGACAGGGAGATTCGGATATGGGTCAACACGGACAGCCTGGAGGCCTACGGCGTCACGACCAAGGACATAAAGAACGCGGTCTACGACAGGCACGTCGAGCTTCCGGCCGGGCGCATAGAGACTGGGACCCGCGAATACGGCATAAGGCTGGAGGGCGAGTACCGCTCCGTGGCGGAGCTCTCATACGTGCCGGTTGCTTACCGCAACGGGACTATAATACGCCTGCGGGACGTGGCCAGGATCGAGGACGACTTCCAGGACAAGCGCAGCGAGTCGCTGTACGAGGGAAACCCGACGATCATGATGCAGGTGCGCAAGCAGAAGGGGGCCAACGAGGTGGCCCTGGCCCGCGAGGTACGGCGCCGCATCGAGGAGCTGAACGAAACCGCCCCGCGAGGGGTGAGGCTGGTTGTTGTACAGGACTCGTCGCAATTCATCCTCCGTTCCATGAACGGGGTGTTGGGCGACATAATACTGGCGGTGTGCCTCACGTCGGCGATAATGTTCCTGTTCCTGCGGACGTTCCGAGCCACCGCGGTGGCGGTCATAACCATCCCGGTCTGCCTTCTCGGAAGCCTCTCCGTGCTATATTGGATGGGCATAACGATAAACAACGTCTCCATGATGGGGATGTCGCTCGCGGTGGGCATGGTCGTGGATGCCACCAGCGTCGTAATGGAGAACATATCCCGCCACAGGTCTATGGGCAAGAGCCCTGTACAGGCGGCCAAGGACGGCACAGGGGAGGTGGGCTTCGCGGTGATAGCCGGGGCCGCCACCACCTTGGCCGTGTTCATCCCGATCTCCTTCATGGGCGGCATGATGGGGAGGTTCTTCAACGCGTTCGCCATAACGGTCGCCATGACCATCAGCATCTCGCTCCTCATGTCGGTTACACTGACCCCGTTCCTCTGCTCGCACCTGCTGGGCAGGGAGCGTGACGGCGCGGCGCAGAGAGCGCTGGAGGCTCCGTTCGCGCTGCTCGAACGGGCCTATCGCGGGGCGCTCGCCGCGGCGGTCAGGCACCGGTCCGGCGTCATCGTCTCGGCCCTTCTGATCTTCGCCGCCGGCATGATGACAGCCAGGACGCTTGGGTCGGAGTTCGTGCCCAACGAGGACCAGGGGCGGCTCAGGATTCAGATGGAGCTCCCGGCCGACTCGTCGCTGGAGGTGACGGAGCGTGTGATGGGAGAGATGATCGACGTGGTCAAGGCCGACCCGAGGGTGGCCTACACCTACGGCGTCGCCGGGAGCGGGCAGGGCGAGGAGGTGTACAGGGGCAGCCTCAACATCGAGCTGATAGACAAAAAACGACGCGAGAGCTCCTCTGTCATCATGGGGCAGCTCAGGCGCAGGCTCGTGTCGTTCCGCGACGTGGACATAAAGATGGGGAGCTGGGGCGGATCCGACATAACCCTGGTCATTCAGGGACCAACGAGCGAGGCACTGGCGGAGATAGGCGAGAAGATAAAGGACGACCTCGCCAAGAACGCGCGCGGCCTGGTCGACATAACAACCGACCTCCAGATGAACAAGCCCCGGATAAACCTCGACCTGAACCGCGCCCTGGCTGACGACTTGGGCGTCAGCATAAGGGACCTCTCTGACGAGCTCAACGCCTGGTTCGGCGGCGTCAAGAGCGGGTCGTTCAACGACGGGGGCTACAGGTACGACATAAGGATAAGGGCGGACAGGGAGATGCGCGACGACCCGAGCCAGGTGCGAAACACCCTCGTGCGGACGGCGGGCGGACAGGTGATACGGGCCGACGGGCTGGTGACCAGCAGCATAGGCCAGTCGCCCAACGTCATAAAGCGATACAACAGGCAGCGCTCGCTGCAGATAGGCGCCAACGTCGAGGGTATATCCCCGGGGGAGGGGATAGCCATAATGCAGGAGGTATTCCGCAAATACGCGCCGCAGGACGGCACGTACAACATGGTCCCGGCGGGCGACTCCGAGAACATGAGGGAGAGCTTCCACTACCTGTCGATAGCGCTGGCCTTCGCCATACTGCTAGTATATATCGTCATGGCCATCCAGTTCGAGTCGTTCCTGCACCCGTTCACGGTGATGTTCTCCCTGCCGCTCATGACCGCCGGGTCCTTCGGGCTGATGTACCTCGGGGGAATCCGCGTAAACGTCATGAGCTTCATGGGCCTGATACTGCTCGTCGGGGTCGTCGTGAACAACGCGATACTTCTCGTTGACTTCATAAACCAGCTCCGCGGCAGGGGCATGAAGAAGGTGGAAGCGGTCGTAGAGGCGGGGCCGCTGAGGCTGAGGGCGATACTCATGACCACCGTGTCCACGATGATAGGTAACCTGCCGGTCGCCCTGGCGCTGAGCGAGGGCGGCGAGATGCGGCAGCC
Organism: Synergistaceae bacterium; assembly: GCA_031269245.1. Taxonomy (GTDB): domain Bacteria; phylum Synergistota; class Synergistia; order Synergistales; family Synergistaceae; genus JAIRKI01. Next base: position 5,061 of record JAISZL010000007.1, read on the forward strand.
GATGTCGGTGGCCGTCATAGGCGGGCTGTTCACGTCCACCATGCTCACTCTGTTCGTGATCCCGGTGATCTACCTCATATTCGACGACGTGAAGGACAGGGTCAGCGGCAGGATACACAGGTACAAGGCGTACCTGCGCTTCAAGGCCAGGCGATCCAGGGCGCCAAGGGGTCTCTCCCGCACGCCCGCCGGAATGTCCGCGGCCGAGGGGGATCAAGGCTTGAGGGAGCCGGAGATGACGGCGGTAAAACAAAATGCGTGATAGCGCGCGAAACGCGCCCCTGTGGCGCGGGCATCGCTCAAACCGGTCCCGCGGGCGCGGCACTAGCCGGTGCGGGAACCCGTTCTTCCGCGCCGCGTCGGTCTTCGCGATGATAATAACGATATTAACGCTGCCGGTGTCCGCCGCGGCCTCGCCGGCCCCGATGGGCATCGAGGAGGCCATAGATCTGACGCTGCGCCGCAACTCCGTCCTGCTCTCGCTGAGGCAGGAGGCCATGAAGGCCGTTGCGTTCAAACTTCAGGCGGATGGGACCGCGGCCCCGGAGCTCGGCCTGAGCGCTTATGCCGACGTCCAGAGGGAGATTCAGACGTCGGATGGTTCGGGCCGGCGCGACAACAGGGTGGCTCGGATATCGCTGTCGCAGACGCTGTACTCGGGAGGCAGGGACGAGGCGATGCGCAGGCAGTCGCCGCAGGTCAAGTCGATGGCCGACCTGACCGTGACCGACGCCGAGAACAGAGCCATCGGCGAGCTGTTCGCCCGCTTCTACAACGTCCTGCTGCAGGAGCGCAGGGTGGATACGGAGCGCTCGGCCGCGTCCACGTCGGAGTTGCACCTGCGCGAGGTCTCCCGGATGAGCGAGCTCGGCCTGTCGAACAGGCTCGAGGTCATCCGCGCGGAGCAGCAGCTGGCGGCGAACAGGGCGAACCTCGTCACCGCCGAGGGGCTGTACGACTCGGCCCTCATATCGCTAATGAACTACATGTCGATACCCCCGGAGGAGAAGCGCTCCGTGACAGGGCGGCTGCGGATCATGGAGGTGTCCGGAGACAGGACCTCGTCGCTCGAAACGGCCATGGCCAACAGGGCCGACAGGGAGATGCTCGAGAGCCAGGCGGAGTACCAGGCGAACCAGATAGAGATAGAGCGAAGCGGGTCGAGGCCCAGGGTGTCGCTCGGAGCGTCGGCTGGTTATCTCGACCCCTACAAGGGCAGCGACTTCGGCGACGAAACGTGGCGGGCGGAGCTGTCGATAACCGTTCCCATACTGGACCGCGGCACGGTTAAGGGGAATGTAACGCGCGCGAAAGCCGTTGCCGAGCAGAACAGGATCGACCTGAAGCAGAAGGAGCTGGACATCAAGTCGGACGTGGAGACCGCCTGGATAGAGCTGGAGAGCGCCAACAACAGGCTCGAATCTACGATTCGGGCGCTCGATCTGGCGGAGGAGACGCTCCGGCTCGCGGAGGCGGGCTTTCAGGAGGGCGTAACCCCGCAGCTAGACCTGCTGTCGGCGCAGACCTCCCTCACTGAGAGCCGCCTGGAGCACCTTCGCTCGCTCTACAACCACATGCTTGCCGTCGTCGCCCTGAAGGTCACAGAGGGGGACGCAATCAACTGGACCGGGAGGATGAAGTTTTAAATGGGCCGCAAAAAGGGGAAGAGCAGGTCATTTTTAATCATATTATCTATTTTGTCCGCAAGCGCGCTGGTGTGCTTAGGGGTGTACGCCCTCGGATCGAGAAATTCGTCCGCCAGCCCGAGGGAGGAGCCGCTCGAGGCGCCCCCCGCGTTCGTGCGGATCGAGGTCGCGGCTGACGACGGCGTCATTCGGGACAGCATAATCCAGAACATGTCGATAGAGGCGATAGACAGGGTCCAGATGACGCCGCGCGTCACGGGCAGGCTGGAGCGCCTCCACGTGAAGCCCGGCGACAGCGTGAAAAAGGGGCAGTTGATAGCGACGCTGGAGCACGAGCAACAGAACGCGAGGATAAGCGCCACGGAGGCGCAGGTGGCGTCGTCCAAGGCCGAGACGGAGCGGGCGCGGGCGGAGATGATGAACGCCAGGACGAACCTCGAGCGTTACGAGCGTCTGCTCAAAGAGGGGTTCAGCACCCAGCAGCAGTACGACTCGATGGCCACCGCGTACGCGAGCGCCAGGGCGAGCCACAGCGCGGCACTGGCGCGGGAACGCCAGGCGGCCTCAGAGCTGGGGCTCGTCAAGTCCACCCAGCGGGACTACATAATGCACTCGCCGCTCGACGGGACCGTGCTGTCCGACTACTCCCTCACGCCCGGCGCCATGATATCCCCCAGCTCCCCTATCGTGGACATCGCTGACCTTCGCAAGCTGAAGGCCGCCCTGCGCATACCCGAGATCAAAATATTCGCCGTCACGCCAGGGATGGACGTCATCCTCAAGTTCGACGCGCTGCCGGGCGAGGAGTTCCGGGGCCAGGTGACGCGAGTCGAGCCATACGTCGACGAGAGCACGAGGACGAGCGCCGTCGAGATCGAGCTGGACAACGCCGCGATAGGCAACCGGCTCCGCCCCGGAATGTTCGGTCAGGCGTCGATAGTCGAGCGCGAGTTCCGCGACGTGGTCGAGGTGAACGCTAACGCCGTGTACAATGGGGCGAGCGGGCAGTACGTGTTCGTCGAGGAGGACGGGAGAGCCCGAGCCAGAAACGTGACTACCGGGCTGGCTCAGGGCGGCTATGTCCATATCACGGAGGGCATCTCGTCCGGCGACCGGGTCGTAGTGTTCGGAGGATCCAACCTGAACGACGGGGACCGAGTGGAAGTACAGTGACGGCTATGTCGCGGAGGAGTCGGCCGCGCATCGGGAGAAGAAGTCCTCAAAAAGGAGGACGTCGTCCGGGGTGTCGATTTCTATCGTCTCCGCGTCCGTTTGAACGCAGCGTATGATACGCCCTTTTTCGAGCAGACGCAGCATCTCCAAGCTCTCCGCCATTTCCAGGGGGCTGCGCGGCCAGGAGGCGAACTCGAACAGGGCATCCCTGCGCCAGGCATAGATCCCCACGTGCTTGAAGCGCACGACGGCTGGATCATTTGAAAAGGGGATGACCGAGCGGCTGAAGTACAGGGCTCGCCCTTTTTCGTCGAACACCATTTTGACGACGGAATTTCTCTCCGATTCCTCCCTGGTGTCGATCCGCTTCGCCGGGACGACCAGCGTGACCTCGGGGTCCTCCCGCAGCGCCGCGATCAATGGATCGAGGATTTCAGGCGACACCAGCGGATTGTCCCCCTGGACGTTCACCACGAACCTGGAGGGAACCCGCTCCGCCACCCAGGCGACACGGTCGTTCCCCGTCGCCAGGTTCTCCGGCGTCATCATGGCCTCGCCGCCCGCCCGCTCCACGAGACGCGCGATGGGTTCGTGGTCTGTGGCGACTATCAACCGGTCCACCAGGGCGCTTCGCCGCGCCCCCTCCCAAACCCTGAGCGCCAGTTCCTTGCCGTGAAGTTTCACCAAAGGCTTCCCCGGCAACCGGGTGCTCCCGTGCCTCGCGGGGATCACCGCCAACGTTTCGATCATGGACGCGCACTCTCCTCCGGTTTATCCGAAAATTGATTTTTCGCCTTTTTCTCGTCTGATTCTATCGCAATGCGAAATACGCGGCATGAATTACCATCATGGTAATTCATGCCCTCAATTCATGTCCGCAATCGCCAAACTCAAACGGCGAGCGCCCTCGTCCAACTCGTCTTGAGTCGCGAACGTGAAACAGGCGCGAAGATAGTCCTCTCCTCCTCCATTGGCGTAGAACGCGCTCCCGTTGACGAAGGCCACACCTCTCTCTATTCCCTTCTTGAAGAGCTCTCTGGTGTCGATCCCGGGGACCCTGATCCAGAAGAAAAAACCGCCGGCGGGCACCGAATATTCGGCGTCGGAGGGAAGGTACCTGGCAAACGCGGAGGCCATTACGTCGCGCTTCGCCCTGTAGTGGCTAACGATCTTCGGAAGGAAAGAGTCCATGCAACCGTCTGTGCAGTATTGGGCGACCATCGCCTGAGCCACCAAACTGGTGCACATGTCGGCGCCCTGCTTTACCATGACCATCTTCCTGACGATGTCGGGGTGTCCCGTGACCCACGCCACCCTCGCGCCGGGCGCTAGTATCTTGGAGAAAGAACACGCGTACACCACCCTGCCGGAGTCGTCCATGGAGAACATGGTGGGCTCGTGGATACCATCATAGCGCAAGTGCCCGTAGGGGTCATCCTCGAATACAATTAAGCCGTAATCCTCAGCCACCTTCAGGAGTTTCCCTCTGCGCTCCGAGGAGAGCGTGCTCCCCGACGGATTTTGAAAGTTCACTATGGAGTAAATGAATTTGACGACGCGTCCGGCCGAGCGAGCGTCGTTCAGGGCCTCGGGCAGCATGTCAATCTTCATACCGTCGGCGTCGCACGGTATCGTGATGAACTCCGCCCCCCTGTTGCGCATCGTGTGAATGGCCCCTGGATATGTCGGAGCCTCGACCACGACGCACTCCCCGGGGTTTATCAACGCGGCGCACAGGAGATCCATACCCTGCTGGGAACCGGACGTTATTATCAACTCCTCCGGCTTTGTCAGGCGCCCCATGCGCGGCGCCATCCAATTGGCCACGAAATCCTTGAGAGGCTCGTAGCCGTCGGTAGCCCCGTACTGAAGGGCGGTTTTGCCGTCTCGCTCCAGTATTTTGGCGCTTTGCGCAAACTCCGTTATCGGAAATATCCTGGGGTCAGGGTTGCCTCCCGCGAACGAGATCATGCCCGGCTGCTTTATGTAAGACATAAGCTCGCGTATCGGAGAGGGCTTCATGCTATTTGCTCTGTCTGAAAAAAGCGATCCCAGATCCAATTGACTCATCACGATTCCCCCCGCGTTGCTTAAAATTTTTTGCGCTTTCATTCGCTTATTATAGGACTCATGCAACGAATCCGTGATCCGCCCTTCATCGGCTATTTATGAAGCATGTCAATCCTTATACTTCCGCTTCATCTCCAGACGCGCCTCCGCAGCCATCTGATCGGCGGACAGAACGTCCTCCCCGACGGCATTCACGCTCGCGTCCACCAGCCGCGCCAATCCCAGTTCGACGCACTCTATCGCGGCAAGTTTTCTTATACTGTCGTGAATCTGCTCCACGAAAGTTTTCGTTTTGTCCAAAGAGGAGTCCGGCATAAATACAATCACTTCGCAGTCGTTGTCAGTCAGGAAAGCGGAGTCGCAGGGGCGCATGAGGAGGGAGAGCGCTCCCGCGAAAGCGCGGAATGCTTTTCCCTTTGCCTCATCGCTGGGAGGTACGATTGACTTGCCGTTGAACTCCAGCTTCAGCAACAGCGTTGTGAGCCTGTTGTTATACCTGCGGCACTCCTGGACGGCGTATTTTGCGATGTGCTCCATGCTCTCTTTCGTGTATATCCCCGTCCCCTCATCCACGATGCCCCCGCCCATATCCTTCGGTTCGAACCCGCCATTCTCCCTCTTCTCCAGTTTCACCGCGGGAGAGAGAATGAACAGCGTCTCCCTTCCGCCGGTGGATTTGTGGGAAATCCACTCGGCATTGGCATATTTGAAGGAAGCTACGCCCTGATAGTTGGGGACGAGGGACGAGAAAGCGCGGCCCGTCATGTCGTCGGCCCTCATCCCAAGGATCGCGGACAGCGGTTCGTTGGCCTCCAGCACGACATCCTCCCCCTTGTCGTTCGCCTTGAGCATCGCCGAGGGGAAGGGTATCGCGGACAGGAGTTTTTTCAGGTCCTTTTTTGTCATGTCGGGCGGCAAAATGCTGGAGGTCCTCTTCGGGAAGCTCACCGCCTGCGGAGGGGATAACTGGCTTATCAAGGCCACTACGCCTATGAACAGCATTAAAAGCCCGACCCAGCCAAATAACACGTGCGTATTGAGCTCCGCGGAGACGAAGACTATCAACAGCCCGTTCGCCGTCAAGGACGCGGAAACCGCCATCTTATACTTCCCCTTTTTCATCCACGTCATATTGGCGACAGTGAGCGCCGCGTATATGAACAGCTGCGTCGCCGCAAGCGATATGGGGAACGAGTCTATGGGATTCATCCCCTGAAAGAGCATCCCCAGAAGGACAATAGGAAGAATGGCAACAGGTGGGAACGTCAATATTTCGGCTGTTCTATTGAAAGACTCCTTTTTATTGTTCTCGTTCTCCATTTTCGATCCTCCTAAGATTCAGTGGATATCGACTGATATCCAGCATTCGGGTTTATATTACGATAACAAGGTATCGTTGTCGAGTCAAAGACCCTCGCCGGCAATGCGGTTATTGACAAACAAGCGGAGCGATATTACCATTCTATCCGCTATTTATTATTAGTACTTACTCACTTTTTAACATGAGGAGGGCTCACTTTGAAAAATAGAATTATAAGCGGTGTTGGCGCTATAGCGCTAGGCAGTTTGATATCTCTGGGGCCTCAGTGCTTTTTCAAAGTCTGCGAGCCGATGACGGGCGGTAGTTTTATGACCTGCCATTGGACGGCACGTGCGGAGCTTGGCGTCGGCGCTATGATCGCCGCGCTCGGGTTCCTGCTTTTCGTTTTCAAATCCGTTGAGACCAGATTCGGCATAGCCTGCGCTCTCCTTTTATCCGGGGCGCTGGCCCTGTTGGTTCCGCACGTGCTCATCGGCGGATGCAATATGGAGGCGATGGCGTGCAGGACAATAGCTTTTCCAGCCCTTACCGTTCTGAGCATCCTCACTATAGCCGGCTCGATGCTCGAAATTTTTTATTTATATAAGGCGAATAGGGATTGACATGATGGATACCGGGCCATGCCTCGGCTTTTACGATATTTCCATGTGCAACTTACGGCGAAGGCCGTTTCGGAGCGCGTGTCTTATCGCTCTTGCGGCGATTTTATCGTTTGTGCTGTGCGGGGGCTCTATCCTGGCTTACGGCCTGACCAAAGGAGCCGACAGTCTGTCGAAGCGCTTAGGCGCGGACATAATGATCGTCCCGAGCGGTTATGAATCGGCGGCCAGCGGCATACTGCTCCGCAGCGAGCCGAGTGCTTTCTACATGGAACCTGAGTGGCTGGATAAAATATCTTCCGTCGAGGGAGTCGCCGCCGCGTCGCCGCAGTTTTTCGTCACATCCCTCAACGCGGGATGCTGTACTGTGCCGGTTCAACTGGTGGGCTACGATCCAACGAGCGATTTCGTAGTCGGGCCGTGGATCGCGACATACCTTTCAGGTTCGATTCATGGCGGCGATATTGTCGTAGGAAGCGCCATCAACGCGGAGGTGGGAGGCAAACTCAAGTTTTTCGAGCGCGAATATACTGTCGCGGCGCGGCTCGACAGAACCGGAATGGGATTTGATGCGTCAGTGTTCATGACGATAGACGCGGCCAGGATCGCCGTCGGGGATTTCGTAAGGCGCGGCGGGAGTTTCCCCGCGCGCGCCGACTCCATATCGTCCATCTTCCTGCGAGTATCGGAAGGATACGCTGTGGAGGACGTTATGGGCAGCGTTCAGAAAAAATACGGATACGGAGGCAGCGGGATCGCGCTCGTTTCAACGAGGAGATTTGTAGATAGCGTAGCATCCGGGATAAATACCCTGGTCTTTTTTATAGCGGCGCTGGAATCAATAATATGGATCATGGCGGCTCTTGTGCTTGCGGTAGTGTTCTCGATGATGGTCAACGAACGCAAAAGGGAGTTCGGCATTTTGAGATCGATTGGCGCGGCGAGAACAAAACTGGCGGCGCTCGTCTTTGCCGAATCCGGCCTCATATGTTTTTATGGAGGAGTCCTGGGAACGTTTCTTGCCGGCATTGCCGTGCTGTCGTTCAGAATTTACATCGGCAGCGTCCTCCAGATGCCATATATACAGGCTCCAACCGATAAGCTGACGCTTATTTTTTTAGCAAGCCTGCTTTTGTCGTTCGCCATAGGCCCTATAGCTTCTCTGATACCCGCCGCAAGGGTGATTAAAAGCGACGTGTATTCCGCGATAAGAGAGGGAGAACTTTAATGATCGAGGCAATAGTGCTTAAAAAAGAGTACAAGCGCGGCGGCGAGGCGTTCCCCGCGGTAAACGGCGTTTCATTTCATATCGGAAGAGGGGAATTCGTCTGCATAACAGGGCGTTCTGGAAGCGGCAAGAGCACCTTGCTGAACATGCTGGCCGGAATGATGTCTCCGACGTCGGGAGACATCGTTTTCCATGACAGGAGATATTCGCCGGACGGAATGGTTACCGAGGGCAGAAAATATTCATCGATGACGGATAGAGAGCTTTCGGCTCTGAGGAGCGCCAAAATAGGCTATATTATGCAGGGAATGTGCGTATTCTCAAATTTCACTGTCCTTCAGAACGTATCCCTGCCTCATTTTTTCAATAAATTCCATTCAGACCCAGAAGGACGCGCCCGTTTTTTGCTCGAACAGGTAGGAATTCCTCATCTTGCGCGGCAGTATCCTACGAGTCTCTCGGGGGGCGAGATCAGGAGGGTTTCGGTAGCCAGGGCGCTCTTCAATTCGCCTGAACTGCTGATTGCTGACGAGCCGACGAGCGATCTGGATGGAGAAACCGCGTCCGGCATCATGAATCTTTTCGAGTCGATTGTGAATCAGGGGACTTCGATTTTGATGGTCACGCACAATCGCGAAGAGGCTTCTCACGGTAGCCGGCGTTACGAGATGAATTCGGGCGTTCTGGAATCCGCGCGGGATGCTTGATACCAATTCGCGATCGACAGGCTGTTTTTGACGCGGCTCTCGCGGTCCTACAAACCTGTTTTAACGCTTCACCCTTCAGGCATTTGATTTCAAGTTGGTATGAGTTTGAGCCCAACTTTGGCCCCAGTTTGCGCACCTATTGACAGATCGAGAAACATAATATATAGTTGTTCATATGTTCAATAGTTCGAAGGTGGGGGAGGGAAACGTTATGAGAAAAACCACATCCGATTCCGACAGATGCGACTGCAATACCATTCATGAGGATGTGGTGGCGGAGGTGCGTTCTAAAATGCCTGACGAAGAGCTTTTAATGGATCTGGCGGATCTGTTCAAGGTGTTCGGGGATTCCACTCGCGTAAGGATTCTCTCCGCGCTGCAGCATTCCGAGATGTGCGTGTGCGACATAGCGGTTCTTCTTGGTATGACCAAATCCGCCATCTCACACCAGCTTCGCGCACTCCGGCAGACGCGCCTGGTCAAGCACCGAAAGGATGGCAAGACGGTCTTTTACTCTCTCGACGACAGTCACATAGACAATATTTTCGAGCAGGGCTTGTCGCACGTCCGCGAGAGGTAATTTTTTCACGTTGAAGTTGAATAAACTCTCAATCATTCAATCAAATACGAAGGGAGAAGACAGATAATGGCTATGGTTAAGGACTATATTCTCGAGGGGCTTTGCTGCCCAAAATGCGCTGTTGAGATAGAGAACATGGCGGCCCAAATTGAGGGCATCAGAAAATCCGCGGTTGATTTTCCATCAAAACGCATTGCCGTCGAGTTCGATTGTGACGAGCGGGAAATTTTTCGGGCAGTTGCGGATATCGCCTCCGAAGTCGACGAAAATATCATCGTCAAAGCGATATAACTCACCGTAAGGGGAGCGAACGATATGGAAGCCGCCATGACCAAGAGGAATTTCAGGCTCACCAATCTCTGCTGCCCGGTATGCGCGGGGAAAATACAGAAGAGCTTGCGCAAATTGGACGGTGTGACGAGCGCTGTGGTCGATTTCAGTTCGCAGGGACTCACTGTCGAACTTGCCGGCGACGGGCCGGAGGATGTAGCGGCCCAGATCGCGATTATAGCCAAGCGGTATGAACCTGCGATTGAAGTTGCGGAGATTTTCCCAGCCGTTTCCGGGGAAAGAACCCTTTATCTCGCGAATTTATCCGGCGTTGAATGCGCGGAAAAAATCGAAGAGCGGGTGAGGACGCTCAAAGGAATCAGTGCGGCGTCCGTTGACTTTGCGGCTCAAAAAATGCGCATTGAGGCCGAAGATAAGGCTAAACTTCCTTTTCTACTCAGGCAGGCGTCGGATATAGTAAATGATATCGATCCTGACGTAGAAATTTCCTTCAGCGAAAAACATGGCTCGGATACGTCACGCCTCGATTGGAAGCGCCAGTTGTCAAACGCGGCGCTTTGCGCGGGCGCGGCGCTCTTTCTCGCTGGAATGTATTTCAAATTCGACAACCCTTTGGATTTGGCCGTCTTCATCGCGGCGTACCTGCTGGTCGGAGGGGGTGTAGTGCTGAGGTCTCTGAAAAACATCGCCAAAGGCCAGTTGTTCGATGAGAATTTTCTGATGAGCGCCGCCACTCTAGGGGCATTCGCTATCGGCGAATATGCCGAGGGCGTGGCCGTCATGCTTTTTTATCAGGTCGGGGAAGCCTTCCAGCGGATGGCCGTCAATCGCTCCCGTAAATCCATATCCGAGCTGATGGACATTCGCCCGGATTTCGCGAATTTGAAATGCGGCGCGGAGCTGCGCAGGGTATCTCCCGAGGAGGTAGGCGTAGGCGAGCATATCGTCGTCAAGCCTGGCGAAAAGGTCCCGTTGGACGGAGTTGTCGTAGATGGCCGTTCCGCCCTGGACACGTCCGCGCTGACCGGGGAATCCCTTCCCCGGGACATTGAACCGGGCAGCGCGGTCATGTCCGGCTCAATCAACAAGAGCGGGTTGCTGACAGTGGAGGTCTCGAAAGAGTTCGGAGAGTCCACCGTGTCGAAGATACTCGATCTGGTGCAGAACGCCGGCTCGAAAAAAGCCCCTATGGAGAACTTCATCACAAAATTCGCTCGTTACTATACGCCTGCCGTGGTCTTCGTCGCTCTCGCCATCGCGGTCATACCGCCATCCTTTCTGCTGGGTGCGCGTTACTCCGACTGGATCCGGCGCGCTCTGGTGTTTCTTGTCGTCTCCTGTCCCTGCGCGCTGGTAATCTCCGTCCCGCTGGGTTTTTTCGGGGGTATCGGAGGAGCGTCGAGACAGGGCATTCTCGTCAAGGGCGGCAATTTCCTGGAGGCATTGAGCAAGGTGGACACTGTCGTGTTCGATAAGACCGGCACATTGACAAAAGGGGTCTTCAACGTAACGAAAATAGTTCCGGCTGGAAACTCCGAGGAGGAACTGCTGTTTTACGCCGCCCACGCCGAGAGCGAGTCGAACCACCCGATAGCCGTCTCCATTAGAACAGCCTATGGGAGGCAGCTCCAGGCCGAAAGGATTTCCGGGTATGAGGAAATCGCTGGTCATGGCGTGAAAGTTCGTATAGACGACGATGCGGTACTGGCGGGTAACGATAAACTGCTTGAGGGCGCGGGCGTTTCCCACGAAAAAGCGTTCGAGTCAGGAACAACCGTTTACCTGGCGGTGGGCGGCGTTTTCGCGGGATATATCGTCATATCGGATGAGTTAAAACCCGACAGCGCACAGGCCGTGAGGGACCTCAAAAAAGTCGGAGTCGCTAAGACCGTCATGCTGACCGGTGACAGCAAGGCCGTCGGCGAAAGAGTAGGCAGGGAACTCGGCATTGACGAAGTTTACGCAGAACTGCTGCCCCAACAGAAAGTCGAACGGCTGGAGGAATTGGGCAAAAATAATCTCAAAGGCAAGGTGATCTTTGTTGGCGACGGCATCAACGATGCGCCGGTGCTTGCGAGAAGCGACATCGGCGTCGCGATGGGCGGCGTGGGTTCTGATGCCGCGATTGAGGCCGCGGATGTGGTGCTGATGACGGACGAGCCTTCAAAAATCGTGAATGCCATCCGCATCGCACAAAAAACGCGGACCATCGTCTGGCAGAACATTATCTTCTCTTTGGGCGTCAAGGGCGTCATTCTGGTTTTGGGCGCTATGGGCATGGCGAGCATGTGGGAAGCCGTATTCGGCGATGTGGGGGTGACTCTAATCGCTGTTCTCAACTCCATGAGGGCGATGAGGGCTAATACCTGCGGCTGATACTTTGTTGAAGATGTACATGCTTCAAATGTGGTTTAGCCTATCGGATGAGATGGCAGATGAACTCCATTTTTTGGTTTTGGACCCCTGATCGCAGACTGGCACGAGGAGATGGGACAAGTGGCAAATTCGTTCGCAGGATACGTCCGGGTGGCGGCGGCCACGCCTGACACAAGGGTTGCGGATTGCGCGCATAACGCTGAGCAAATTTTGGCGCTGACGAAAAGGGCCGCGGCCGAAGGGGTAAAGCTCCTCTGCCTCCCAGAGCTGTCCATAACGGGATACACCTGCGGAGATCTCTTCCTTCAGGAGGCGCTTACGCGAGACGCCCTCTCCGCCCTGGCATACCTCGTCGACGCCTGCGCCGGCATCCCTACGCTCGTCATAGTGGGCCTGCCGTTCCCTCACAACGGGAAGCTCTTCAACGCGGCGGCCCTTTTCCGCGGCGGCGTTCTGCTGGGGCTCGTGCCGAAGACCAACATCCCGAACTACAGCGAGTTTTACGAACTGCGCCACTTCGCCCCCGCACCGGACGAGACGCGTGTCGTCCGCGCATGCGGCGGTGACGTGCCCTTCGGCGCCAGGATAATCTTCCGGTGCGAGGACGAGCCGCAGCTGCGAATAGCGGCCGAGATCTGCGAGGACCTCTGGGTGCCGGTCCCTCCTAGCGCGCGCCACGCCGCCGCGGGGGCGACGGTCATATTCAACCTCTCCGCGAGCGACGAGACTGTCGGCAAGAGCGAGTATCGGAGGACGCTCGCCAGGGACCAATCGGCGCGCCTCATCTGCGGGTACGTCTACGCCGACGCCGGAGGCGGCGAGAGCAGCACCGACATGGTGTTCGCGTCACACAACCTCGTGTGCGAAAACGGGACGGTGCTGGCGGAGTCGCCCCCATTCGGCGAAGGGTGGGCTGTCTCGGAGATAGACCTGCGCGCCATAGATTACGACAGACGAAGGATAAACACGTGGAAATACGACGATTCCGGTTACGTCACAGTCCCGTTTTCGCTGGACTCGGAGCCGTCTTCGCTCGTCCGGCGCATCCCGACGCACCCCTTCGTCCCCGACGACGAGCGCGAAAAACGCGCGCGGTGCGAAGCCATACTCGACATGCAGGCGGCCGGGCTCGAGAAGAGAATGACGCACTCGGGCGCGAAAACCGCCGTCATAGGCGTATCAGGGGGTCTGGACAGCTGTCTCGCCCTCCTTGTGACGGCGCGGGCCATGCGAAAGATGGGACGCCCCATGAGCGACGCGGCGGCGCTGACGATGCCGTGTTTCGGCACGACCGAGCGCACCAGGTCCAACGCCGCGAGGCTCTGCGAGGCGCTCGGCGCGGACTGCCGAGAAATAGACATATCCCGCTCCGTTAGGGAGCACCTGCGCGACATCGGGGTCCCCGACGACGCCCGCGATGTGGTGTACGAAAACGCCCAGGCCCGCGTGAGGACGCTCGTCCTCATGGACGTGGCCAACCAGACGGGCGGCATAGTGATAGGGACCGGTGACCTGTCGGAGCTGGCGCTCGGCTGGGCTACCTACAACGGGGACCACATGAGCATGTACGGGGTGAACGCGGGAGTCCCCAAGACGCTCGTGAGGCACATTATAAGGCACGTCGCCGACGTATCCCCATCCCTCTCCGGGGTGCTCGAGGACATTCTCGACACCCCCGTCAGCCCGGAGCTGCTCCCCCCGTTCGGGGACGAGATCAACCAGAGGACGGAGAGAATCATCGGGCCATACGAGCTGCACGATTTCTTCCTGTACCACACAGTCCGCTGGGGTATGCCGCCATCAAGGGTGCTCGCCCTCTGCCGGGTCGCGTTCGATGGGAGGTACATGCCCGACGAGATAAAGAGCTGGCTGCGCCTCTTTTACAGCAGGTTCTTCGCCTTGCAGTTCAAGCGCAGCTGTCTGCCCGACGGTCCAAAAATCGGCTCCGTCACCCTGTCCCCTCGGGGTGACTGGAGGATGCCCAGCGACGCCGCGTGCGCCGGGTGGCTCAGGGAGCTGGACGAACTCGAATGACTCCAAATCAGCCTTCGTTAGAATCGGAATCAGGCGTCTCCTTCGGCCTCGCCGGGCTTGGCCGCCGTGAACTTGTCCATGAAGTCCGTGAACATCGCCAGGGCCTGGCCGAAGTCCCTCCTGCCGAAGCCGATGCGGAACCTATTCTGGTTGATGGAGAATATCCTGTCCGGTATGACGAGTATGCTCGCCTCCGAGGCCGCCCTGTCGCAGAGATCGCTCACCTTATAGGGGTATTGCAGCTTGGGGAAGGCTGTCGAGCCGCCGTTCGGCGACGACCAGTTGAACCACGCCGGCTTCGAGTTGAAGAAGCCCTCGGCCAGCTCCACGTTCTCCAGTATCACCCTGCGGTTGCGCTCGGCCAGGTGACCGAAGTTCCTCATGGCTATCAGCGCCAGTATCTCGGACGACGCGCTGGGGCAGAGTGTGGTGTAGTCCTTGAACCCGAAGCACCCAGCGATCGCGCTCCTGTTCCGCGACGCTAGCCAGCCTATGCGAGACCCGGCGAGGCCGATCTTGTTGACTCCTCCCAGGGCTATCGCGCGCGGGTAGATGTCGGCCATGGACGGGAGGTCGACCCCGGGGTCGTGCTCCATCCCCCTGTAGGTCTCCTCACACAATATCCACGCCCCTGTCCTGTCCGCGATGTTAGCTATGCGTTGGATGTCGGCCATCACCGGCATATAACCGGTGGGGTTGTTCGGGATGTTGAGCGCTATCAGCTTCGTCTTGGGGGATATGGCCCTGTTCAGGAAATCCGTGTCGAGCCTCCAGCCTCCCCACTCCGTAGCCTCGAGCGCCCACGGTATGACGGTGCAGCCTATCGCCTTGGGTATCTCGTGCAGCGACGGGAGGGTCGGGTGTATGACGACGACCTCGTCGCCCGGGTCGAGCAGCACGTTGAGCGCGATGAAGATTCCCTCCTCAGGGGTCACCACCAGGACGTCGTCGGCCCCGAGCGTCCTGTAGCGCCCGGTTATCGCTTCGCGCAGCTTCACATGTCCGCGATAGTCGTTGTAGCCGAGATCCAGGCGCTCCCACAAGTTTTTGCACTCCGCGTCGGCCAAGTCGAGAATCTCCTCCATCGTGCAGCTCTCGCACGACGACGGGCTCAACACGTACTTCGCCCCCGGCCTGAAGCGGGAGAAAATGCGCTCCAGCATGAACTCGTTCAATTTCATAGCTCTGCCTCCCTAAAAAAATTTAGTCTGCGGGACGGTGCCTCACCTTCGCGGCACCTCGCGGCATCCATCCGCTCCGATATAAGAATATTTCGTCGTCTACGCTTAAAGTATAGAGCACAGCGCCGTAATGTAAAGACCAATGAGCGCCGGCACAGGGCAACAGCATTTACTTTTGATCGAAAAGGATCTTCGACAATACGTCCTGGCTGAGAGCGGCTTTGAGCATCTTTTTTCTGGCTCCGAGCCGCTTACGTCCAAGATCGGCCTTCCT
>JAISZL010000018.1 GCA_031269245.1 Synergistaceae bacterium
AGCCCACCGACAGAACCCGCGTCATGCGATGCCTGATATAAGATATCAAGGGGCAGGAGTTTTTTCAGCTGCACCATCCCGGAACTTTTGCCTATACACCAGATCATATCCGCCCTCATATCATCTTCAGGCGGTTTATCAGTGCAACCCATGAATATGGGGAAATCCTTGAAAGTATAGAGGTGTTCAAGATCGGTTTCCCCGCTTATGACGCACCTCTCGCGCTCTATCATGTCTATCATGACCTCAATCCATCTCCTAACCCGTAAAACGGTATTTGTTTAATATTATAAGGAATTTGAGCGATTTTGTCACTGCTTTCCTCTGAGATTTGATACCAATTCGCGATCAATAGGTTGTTTTTGATGCGGTCGAGCGGTTATCCAAACCTGTTTTAACGCTTCACCCTTCAGGCCTTTGATTTCAAATTGGTATGAGAAGCGGAACATCCGGCGCTTTAACAAACCCAACGCCGGATGTTCCGCGGAGATGTAAGAGGACATTTTCATCAGATTCATTGCGCCGCGGCCAACGCGCGCAAACCCATCCCACTCAGGCTCAGTGCGAGCGAACGATCTCCTTGACCACCATCAGTCTGCTCAGCGTCGAGCGCTCGTTCTCCTCCAGTTTCATCGAAATGCTCCTGATCGCCTCCGTAAAGCTGGGGATCATCACGTGCTCGAGGGCGTTGACTCGCCTGCGCGTGCGTTCGATCTCGAGGGACATCAGCTTGAGCCCCTTCTCCTCCGCCGCAAGCTCGACAAGACGCCTTATTATCCTGGAGAAACGCTCAAGCGCCACGTCCAAACTGCCGGGCGACGACGCCAAGCCGTAGCTGAGCCTTATCGTCTGCTCCGGCAGGTCGAAGCGGGGGGTGTTCACGCTCATCACGTTCTTGTAGCTGACCTGCACGCTCGTCTCGCCTCCGGCCATCAGCAGGGCCTGCTCTATCATGGCGGGGATCGTCTGAGCGTGGGCCATCTGAAAACTCTGGTAGCAAAGGAAAAGCTCGCGCTCAACATCCTCGCGCAACGCCTTGACCTCTCTCGCCTTCTGCAGGAACTCCTTGATCAGCGCGTCCTGCTTGTCCTTCAGGAGCTTGTGTCCCCTCTTCGCCACCACGACTCGCTTTTTCAGGCGAGACAGCTCCATGCGATTGGGGTTTACATTGAGTGCTTTGGCCATGTGGGGACTCCTCCCCCTATGCTTCCGCCGTCACAGCGGGCACTTTGGACTGCTCGCTCTTCTCAGCCCGCTCCGCCAGCATCGGCTGGAGATATTTCTCAATGTACGCATCCCTGATGCGCTTAAGCTCCTTGACCGGTACTATCGTCAGAAGCTCCCAGCCCAGCTGCAGAGTCTCCTCCACCGTTCTGTTCTCGTACTCCCCCTGCCTCACATACGTGTCCTCGAACATGTCGGCGAACTTCGCGAACGCCTTGTCCTCGTCGCTCAGGGCACCGTCTCCGAGGATAACCGCCAGCTCCTTCGCCTCCTTTCCCTGCGAGTAAGCGGCGAAGAGCTGGTTCATCAGGTCCGCGTGATCCTCCCTCGTCTTGCCCTTCCCGATGCCCTTGTCCTTCAGACGGGAGAGGGACGGCATGACGTCCACAGGAGGATATATGCCCTTGCGGTGGAGACTCCTCCCCAATATTATCTGACCCTCCGTGATGTAGCCGGTGAGGTCGGGAATCGGATGGGTCTTGTCGTCCTCGGGCATGGTAAGGATCGGGAACTGGGTGATCGACCCGTCCTTCCCGCGAAGGCGCCCCGCTCGCTCGTACATCGTGGCGAGGTCGGTATAGAGATAACCCGGGTAGCCTCTGCGGCCGGGGACCTCCTTGCGGGCGGCGGATATCTCCCGCAGAGCCTCGCAGTAGTTCGTCAAGTCGGTCAGGATCACGAGGACGTGCATGTCATGCTCGAACGCCAGATACTCGGCGCAGGTCAGCGCCAGGCGCGGCGTGGCGATGCGCTCAATGGCCGGGTCGTCAGCCAGGTTGACGAACATGACCGTCCGCTCGAGCGCCCCGGTCTTGCGGAAGTCCTCCATGAAGAAGGACGCCTCCTCGAACGTGATGCCCATCGCGGCGAACACGACCGCGAACGCCGCGTGCCCGCTGATGACCGTCGATTGACGGGCTATCTGGGCCGCCATCCTGTTGTGCGGCATTCCGCTTCCAGAGAATATCGGCAGCTTCTGCCCTCGGACGAGGGGGTTCATACCGTCTATCGTGGATATCCCCGTCTGAATAAATTCGGACGGGTAGTCGCGGGAGTACGGGTTCATCGGGTTCCCGTTGACGTCCAGGAACGTCTCCGGGATTATGTCGGCCCCTCCGTCTATCGGCGCGCCGCGGCCGTTGAATATGCGGCCGAGCATGCTCTTCGCCACAGGCAGCATGAGGACATCGCCCAGGAAACGAACCTTGGTGGTGTCCGCGTCGATGCCTGTGCTCCCCTCATAGACCTGGACAAGCGCCCTGTCCTCAGTGATTTCCAGAACCCTTCCGCGCCTGCGCTCCCCGTTCGAGAGCCTTATCTCCGCCAGCTCGTCGTAGCGCACGCCGTTTATCTTTTCGACGACCATCAGAGGGCCTGAGAGGTTCGATATGGTACTATACTCCTTAGGCAACATCTTCCTCACCTCCAGCCTCCGTCAGTTTGCTCAGCTCGTCCTTGATCTTGTCCTCGAGATCGTCGAGATTGCCCAAGTTCGACTCCTCCACGTAACGCATACGGGCGATCTCCTCGCGTATCGGCATACTGATCAGCTCGCGCAGAAGCGCTCCTCGGGAGAGCGCCTGCATCCCGAGCCTGTGGAACGTCAGGATGTTGCGCAGCATCTTCACCTGCTTGTTCATGGACGCGTAGGTGTCTATCTCGTGGAACGAGTTCTGATGCAGGAAGTCCTCGCGCAGGGACTTCGACGTCTCCATCGTCATGCGCTCCTCCTTGGAGAGCGCGTCGATTCCGACGAGGCGGACTATCTCCTTCAGCTGGTCCTCCTCCTCCAGGAGGGACATCGCCACTATGCGCATCTCGCTCCACTCGCCGTCGTACTCGTTGTCCCAGTACTCGCCCAGTATGTCCGTGTAGAGCGAATAGCTGGAGAGCCAGTTGATCGCCGGGAAGTGGCGCTGGTACGCCAGCTGCGCGTCCAACCCCCAGAACACCTTCGCGACGCGGAGCGTGTTTTGGGTGACTGGCTCAGAGAGGTCGCCCCCAGGAGGCGAGACCGCGCCTATGACGGAAACCGCCCCCTCCCTTCCGTCCTTGCCGAGGCAGATGGCGCGTCCGGCGCGCTCGTAGAAGGACGCCATTCGGGTTCCTAGATAAGCGGGGTACCCCTCCTCGCCGGGCATCTCCTCGAGCCTGCCCGACATCTCACGCAAGGCCTCAGCCCACCGGCTGGTGGAGTCCGCCATGAGCGCCACGGAGTAACCCATGTCGCGGAAGTACTCCGCTATCGTGATCCCGGTGTAAATCGAAGCCTCGCGGGCCGCGACCGGCATGTTGGATGTGTTGGCTATGAGAAGGGTCCGCTTCATGAGCGGCTGGCCGGAGCGAGGGTCCTCGAGCTCCGGGAACTCCAGCAGAACGTCCGTCATCTCGTTTCCCCGTTCGCCGCAGCCTATGTAGACCACTATCTCGGCGTCGGCCCACTTGGCGAGCTGGTGCTGTATGACCGTCTTGCCGGAGCCGAACGGGCCGGGCACGCACGCCGTCCCGCCGCGCGCTATCGGGAAGAACATGTCGATGACCCTCTGCCCCGTCGAAAGGGGCACTTCCGGGGGAAGACGCCGCGCAACTGGGCGCGGCCTGCGAACCGGCCACCGCGTCAGCATGGCTATGCCGTGCTTGCGCCCGCGCTCGTCCTCGATCACGGCAACGGTCTCCTCCACGGTGAACGACCCGCCCTTGATGTCCTTGACGACGCCGCTCAGACCGGGTGGGACCATGATCCGGTGTTCGACCAGGACCGTCTCCTTCACCGTGCCCAATATGTCCCCGCCCACGACCTTGTCCCCGGCCTTGACCGACGGGGCGAAATTCCACTTCTGCTTCCTGCTTATCGCCGACACGGTGATGCCCCTAGTGATATACGGGCTGTCGGCCACGGCCTCGATGCTCTGCAGAGGCCTCTGTATGCCGTCGTAAAACTGCTCTATCAGTCCCGGCCCGAGCTCGACGCTGAGCGATTCGTTCGTGTCGACGACGGCCTCGCCGGGCATGAGACCCGACGTCTCCTCGTACACCTGGACGGAAGCCGTGTCGTCGCGCAACTCTATTATCTCACCGACGAGACCGGCCGAACCCACTCGAACCACGTCGAACATACAGGCCCCCAGCATTCCTTTAGCAACTACAAGAGGACCGGATATCTTCGCGATGGTTCCCTGAATCTTTTTGTCTGTGGCCACTCACATCGCCTCCATACTTATAACGTAACGTGCAAGACCCCAAAATATCGTTCCCATGATCTCAACCTACTGAACGTTGAAGATGTCCATTCCGACGGCGCGCTCCGCGCTTCTGCGGATGGACTCTACCCCAATGCCTAAAGACCCGGCCTGGTTCGGGATCGGTATCACGCTCAACGGCTCGCTCTCGTTGACGGCGTCAACGTCATCCTTGAAAGCCTCGAACAGGGACTCCTCCATGAAGAGGATGGCGTACTCGCCGCGCGCGAACTTACTTACCAGCTGAGGCACGGAACTCCTGTTCTCGTCTCCTATGACCATCGTCTCTATCCCTATGGCCTGAAACGGTATGACGCTGTCGTAACTTCCCATCGCCGCCATCGGGGCCGTTCTTTTTTTAATAGCCACTGCGCATCAGCCTCCTTACCTCGTCCCGGTTCGAGTCAGTTCCCTTCGAGACGAGTATCGTCCTGATGTTTTTGACCTCCATCTCCTTGCCCCAGAGATACGCCAGGACGTTCTCCGGCGCGTCGCTGCTATAGCGGGCGAGACCCAGCACGGAGGCGCAGTGGTCGTCTAAGACCTTCTCCAGGGAGACGATCAGGCTGTCAAAATCATCGTCGGCCTGAACTGAGGATATCGCCGCGCCGACGTCGGAGTAGGCCATCACGCGCCCCCAGTTGTCGAACGGCTCCGATATCGCCGCCGTCAGGACATCCGGCGCTATCGTCCCCCCGTCGTGCAGGAACGCCGCCCCCTCCGACGCGTCGAAACCGAACCGCTGCAGGCGCAGCGCGTTGCGGATGTTCTCGGAGTCGATCCGAGCCCTGACCCACTTCAAAACCCCCGGCTCGTCTATCGACTTCGCCAGCTCCAGGATGGCGCTGAACAACCCCTTGTCGAGCAGCCTCTCTATCTCGACGACGTCCTTCGTCTGCTCCCACACCGCAAGGCACGACGGGATGATCCGCGACAGCCCGAACGGCAGAAGGTTGTAGTCCTCAGACTCCATCTGGACTATCAAACTGTCGGCCGGTATGGAGCCGAGGTTAGTCAACAGGTCGTAGCGCTTCTTTCCTCCGGAGCGCGCTTTAAAACCGCTCTTCAGAAGGACCTTGACGTTGTGAAAGTCATAGGGGACCCTGAAGATGTCGATCAACGCCCTGTCCGGGACGAACGACGCCAGCTCCTCGCACGCGCCCAGCAGACCGGCCTCCAGGACCGCGTCGAAGCGAGCGCTCTCGCCCTCGGTCATCCCGGAGGCGTAACTCGTCTCGCCAAGAATCTTGAGAGCCCCGCTCAAATCCGCGGCGTCGAGCAATCTCTGAAACTGCGATGCGTCAAACAGTATAGGCTCCATGGCGCGAATCCGCGCCACCGCGTAGCCGTACGCCTCACTGCGGGACATAGCCTCACCCCTCTCAGGCGGAGAAAAGCCGGTACACGACTTCGTTCTCCAGGCGCTCCTGTGCCGCTTGCATCAACATCTCCCATGAGCAGTTTATGCGGATGCGCCCCTTGTTCAGTATGAACCCGCCGGAGAAGTCTCGGCGCTCATTCGAAAGGGTTATCTTGGTGCCGTTGGCATTGTTGAATTCGCCGAGCCATCCGGAGTCGATGTACTTTTCGCCGCTGGATATCTCCATCACCTCGTCCCCGCTCTCGACGGCCTCCTTCAGAAGCCCGCGGCAGAACGCGAGGTATTTGCCCTTATCCAGATTCTTCAGCCGCTCGAGCCCTTCTCTGAAGACGTCCCCGATGAGCCGTCTCTGGGCGTCGAGGTGAATTTTGTGCACGTCCAGCCTCGCCACGATATCGCGCCTCTTGAATATCTCGGGGCGCTCCCTGTCGAAACGGCTCTTCGCCGCGTCCTCCAGCTTTTTCACCTCTGCCTCGGCAGAACGCCTGATCCCGGTCTCCTGCTCCCGTGAGCGCTCCAGTATCTTTTCGGCCTCAGCCCGAGCGTCAAGCTCTATTTTTTCCGTTATTTGCGCCAAAGACATGGCATTCCCCCCTGTCCGGCTACTGAATCTTAATTCCGTTCAGCATCAAGATACTCATCAGAAGACCGAAGACCGCATATGTTTCGCACATGGCCGGAAGGATGACCGCTTTGCCTATCTGATCCGGGCGCTTCGAGATCATGAGTATCGAGGCGGCGGAGGACTTGCCCTGCCAGATCGCGGAGTAGAACCCCGCAATGGCTATGGGCAGGCACGCGCAACCAATCCCGAGGCCCTGCCAGACGGTGATGGAAACCCCGCCCGCGCCGATCAGGCCCGCTTTGAGCATCGCGATGAAGGCCACGAGCAAACCGTATATGCCCTGGGTTCCGGGAAGCGCAAGCAAAACGAGCGCGTAGCCGAACTTCTTCGGGTCCTCCGTCATTATTCCCGCGGCCGCTTCGTTGGCTATGCCTATACCCCAAGCGGAACCAGAACCCGCAAAGCCCACGGCAAAAGCCGCTCCGAGTATCACAAGAGCCGGTCCCAACTGTTCAGCCATAGTTGCTAGCACACTTTCCATATTGCACACGCCTCCTCAAAGAATTTTTTGATATGCTCTTTATTATTTATTTTATTGCCATCATCAGTCGGAGAGTTCCACGTACTGCGTCGACATCGACAGGGGGGAGAAATCCTCTCCGGACGACTCGTAGAACTTGCCGAAAAATTCGACGTACTGAAGCCTCAGCGAGTGGACGAACGCGCCCAGGATATTCACCGCGATGCTGAACACATGGCCCAGGACGAATATCACGATCCCAAGCAGCACGCCCACGTACGGCACGCCGGAGACCAGATTGGCCAGCAAGTTTATGACCATGCCCACCGCGGCGGAACCAAGACCGAGCGCCAGGAGCCTGCTGTAGCTCAGAACGTCGCCGAGATAGCCGGTGACGTTGTAGAGACTCAACACTCCGGAGAAGAGCTTGCCGAATACGCTCTCCTTCTCCCTCCCCTGCGTGGCCACCAATATGACCGCGCCCGCGGCGGCAATCGCCGAACTGACGCTGGATGAGAGCCTTATCGCCCCGCTGGACGACAGGCCAAGCAGGACGAGCCCGCAGAGGAATATTATCCAACCGCCCTGGTCAGAGAACGCTGCCATCTTGTTGCCTTTTTTGAGGTTTTCTGCCAGGGATATAACAAGCCCCGTCATTATCTGGATGAAACCAAGCGTCAGGGAGATGTTAAGAAACGTCATGGGATCGTTCATCGGGTCTAATATCTGCAGCGACCGCAGTCCGGAGAGGGGCCTCAAAAACGAGAAGCTGGTCACGCTGTCCCCGAACCACGAGAACGTCATGGCGCCTACGATCACCGCCATTATGTTGCCCACCGTCAGTATCACGAGGAACTTCTTCAAGGTACCGGTTATTCGGTGCTTCATCATCAGGAAGAGCAGCAGGCCGGAGATGACGAGCCCATACCCGGCGTCGCCGAAGCACATGCCGAAAAACAGATAGAAGAACGGCGTCACTATGGTGGTGGGGTCGAACCCTCCGTATGTCGGGATGCCGTACATTGTGATCAGAGGCTCGATCGCGCTTGAAAAATTGCCGTTCCTGAGCAGCGTCGGAGGCTCCGCGCCGTCCTCCGGCTCGACCTCCGCTATCTCTGTCAGCCCCTCATAGGGCGCCGCGGCGCCGCGGAAGGCGTTCACGCAACGTTGCGGGATCCAGAACGACGAGACTATTATCTGCTCAGTCTGTTCACCGTCAAGGAGGGCGCTCAGCTTGGCGCGCGATATGTTCCAATAGTCCGTGCAGTACTGGCAGGTTTTGTACGCATCGTTCGCCATCGCCCTGATCTCGCCGGCTACGGCCTCATCCGCTTCTTTGTACGAGGATAGCTCGCGCTCGAGTTTGGCGAGCTCGTCCGACGGCGTTCCCGACAGCTGGGCCGGGACGTCCGCGCGCGAAAGCTGGAATCCCGACAGCGTGCGCTGAAGGTCCTCCGTGAGGTCTCTCGAGCAGATCAGCGAGTATATCCGGGACGAATCGGCCTCGCGTGCCGGGAGGGCGTAAAGCTCTGCCATGTCCCCCAGGACGCGCCTGACCTCGGATTCGAATTTCTCGGCCTGGGGAGTTTGGACGGAATACAGGGCGCCCTGGACCGATTCGGTGCCCTTCGTGTAAAAATCCAGCGAGTATGGAAGTCCCAGGAGGGGCTGTACCTGCGCTTTGAGGCCGTTGACCCTCGATATGCCCGACTTCGCGTCCGCGGCTTTTTTCTCGAGATCGCGCAGGAGGGCGACGGTCGTCTTGAATTTTTCCTCGTCGGCAAGTTTCGCGAGCCCGTCCGTCGAAAGAGAGGGCAAATTACCCATCGCGCGCGACAAACCGCCCCCTTTGTCCGAGACGTAGGGATCCAGGAAACGCATCGCGAACCGCACCTCGCCCAGCAGGTCTTCCACGCGGCGCAACCTGCCGCGGAGCGATGCCGCGTCCCGTTCGTCAATTTTCTCGCGGCTCTGCGGTATAAATTGACAACAGCCAAGCCTCTGAATTTTGTCGATCAGCTCGTCGGAAATAGTCTTATGAGCCGCCATGCGAATGCGCAGCATAGTCTCAATTGCCATAGGTCGACATCACCTCTTTGACCAGCCAGTCCGCGACTTCCGCCGTTCGGGATTTTTTGCCCGCATAAAAACGCTCCGTTTCCTCCTTGCCAGCCTCAACGGTCTTTCTGGCCTCCGCGTCAGCTTCGGCCTCCGCTTCCCTGACCTTTTCCCGGAAATACCTGTGGGACTTCTGCTTGGCTTCCTTTACAACCTGTTCCGCCGCGGTTCTCGCGGATGCCTGCAAGCGCGCTCCTTCTGCCCTGGCAGAGGCAATGACCTCCTTGGCTTCAGACTCCTTCGCCCTTATCTCGTCAGCCATGTTTTGAGTCAAGCCCGCCACCTCCCTTCGAAAAAGAAAATTTTATTGCTGGATTCACGCAGGTCAGTGTCAGTAATTCTACCTCAATCATAATGTAAATCAAAGCGACACTTTAGCGTAATCTCGATTTTTAATGTATGACAAACAACAACAATAATTTTTACGGGCGATTGCGCGTAAACATGATAAAAAGAAGCTCGAAAGAGGTCAAGGTAAATCAATACGCTTGCCAAAGATATTCCACCCCTAGGATCAAAGAGCGTGCATGGCAGCATTTTTATCATCACATTTTTTATATTATACCTTCACTATTGATAAAAAGTCCATTTTGCGATATACATGTTTTATTGGATCGTAAGGTGAATTGAATTGGCGTCATTCGACAGAGGGGTGGGACGATTTTTATGGTGCCGAGGTTGAAACGAGAGGTACGCGAATTTTGCGGCGAGATGCCGAAAAATAAGTCCATAGTCTCTCGCATACGCGACAACGGATACTACGGGGTACTGCTGAACAAGGATGACTTTATGGACGCGGTGGTGTGGTCGGCGAACCTCGTGTACGAGTACAGGGATTTTTTCCTGAACCACAAGCGCCGCATAGTGATTCCGCTCGCCGAGCTTCCGTTTTGGAAGAAAGATCTTGTCAACGCGCACTTCATCATGCTCATTTACTACAACATGAAGAGCAACTTCGTGCTCGTTGAGGAGTTCAAGCTGAGCCTGTACACCGTGGCGAGGTTTCAGGATGTCGCCGAAGAGGATATACGCACCTTGGAGCAGTGCGACAAGCGCTCGTTTCAGTCAGAAATGGACCGCGGCTCACGCGATATCGCGCCGGAGCCCGGCGAATTGGAATTGGGCGAATCGAACAAGACGTGCGAGCGTTACTCCCGCCTCGTCACCCAGGAGATAGAGAGATACAGGAGCGAGTTTTTAAAAGCGAACGTTTGACGTCAACCGGGGTCACGCGGGATCACGCAAGTACGACGCGCGGATCTCGCGCGGATCCGCAGGGGTGACTTCGCGAGAAATAATCGCCGCGCTTCCGTTTATATACCCGGCTGCGGAAACGATCCGGCGCTTTGATTTCCTCAAAACGCCAGGAGGGACACCGTCCGGCGTGACGATCAACGGGTCATGAAGGCCATCCAGGGAGTCCAGCACTTCGGCAAAGCTCTCGTTGGCGAAAAAGGACGGCGCGCGGACGGACTTCACCTCATCCCCCTCCAGACGGTACACCGCGCCGTAAAGCGAGTTCTTTCCCGCTCCTATCACCGGGGCCGCGCAAGCGTCAGCGCCGAGAGCGCGCGCCATGCCGAGAGCTCCGAACGCCAGCGCGTAAAGCGTGGGGATAGGAGCCACTTTAACGCCGATGCTCCACGCAAGCGCCGAAGCATACGACAGGCCGACCCTGATGCCCGTGTAATAGCCGGGGCCAATGGTGACGGCTATCAGACCGAGCTCCGAGAAGCTTCTGCCAAGCGACGAGAGGAACCCCTCCGCCACGGACGGCAGCAGTTCGGACTGTCTGACGTCCACGCGCAGACTGACCTCTCCGTAAAGACCCTCGCCGTCCGAAAGAAACAGGTTGAGTTGCCTCAGAGCGCAGTCTATCCCAAGAGTCAAAGGCATCAGCTGATATCCCCGCTCGCCGCGTCATTTGCCGCCTCCTCCGACAAAATCGACAGGGAATCCAAAATGTCCGAGTACGCGCGCGACATACTGGCGATGGCCTCCATGCCGTAGGCGGTCAAATTTACCCCGCGTCGGTCAGGTGGTTCAGCGCCGCCGCGGGCGGGCTGATCTATATACACATCCCACCTGTCCGACGTCCGCAGGCCCTCCCACCTCTCACCCCACTCCACAAGCAGGAGCGCCCCGCCGCCCGGGCCGGAGAGATATTCCTCCAACTGCATGGCCGTCTCGGATCCGGCGCTCACGGACTCCAATCTATAGAGGTCGGCGTGAACCAGCTTGAAATCGCGTCCGGGCAGGCGATGCACCGACTCTATGGCGAACGTCGGGCTTCTCATGCCGCCAGCCCCCAGAGCGCGCCCTATCGCGCGAGCCATCGCCGTCTTGCCCGCTCCAAGGTCTCCGCTCAGGATCACCAGGAGGCCGCCGTAAACGCCGCCGGCCAGCGCGGTTCCTATAGCCTCGGTATAAAACCGCCCCTCGCTCTGGATCATGGGGAACTTGCAGGAAATGTCCTCTTCCCCGAGGTTTCCATAAATTTCATCGTGATTATTCGTCATTTCCCTCTTCTCGCAAGGAAAATCATCGTAAGGCACGCGAGCAAAACACAGCCAAACGGGATCAACACAGGCCCCAGAGGCATCTTCGGATTTACCGCCTTCAAAACGGCCAGGAAGAGCGCGATCGCCATGAGGCTGAAAAAAGTGAAGCGATGCCCCCCCCCCGCCTTGGTCTGAGTCTGAATTTGCCGCTCCCTCTCCCGCGTGCGCTTCTCCCGCCGTTCTCTGATATAATACACCGCGATTCACCCTTCGAGCGGAATTCTTTCGGCGCGATGCGCTATCTCGCGGGCCAGGACCCCGTCGACCCCTGACGAGCGCGCGGCCTCCGCCCCGGACACGGCGTGGACCAGAGCGCCCAAGGTGGCGGCGTCTATGGGCGGCATCCCCGCGGCGAGGAACGCGCCGACGATCCCGGACAGCACATCCCCCGAGCCAGGGACGGCGAGCTCCGGACCGCCCTCGAGTACGACCCGTCTCTCCAGGGAGTTCGAGATCAGCGTATGATACCCCTTGAGGAGAACCGAGCCGAACCTCTCGGCGAGAGCGTCGCAGGAGGCCAGCATCTTCATCTTTACGTCACCCGGAGTCACGCCGAGGATAAAGGCCGCCTCCCCGGCGTGGGGGGTGACGAGCGCGTTCTCGTACCTCCCGTCATATCGGACCCTCAACGCGTCCGCGTCAAGCAAAATCGGCTTTCGCCACTCCCTGTGTAGATAACGAGCGACGAAGGACGCGTCAGCGCTTCTGCCGAGGCCCGGGCCGAGCGCGATGGCATCGCACCTGTCCAGCCAGGGGGATATCGCTCGTTCGAAGGCGCCGCCCCGGATGAAGCCATTTCTCTCGGGGAGAGGGATAAAGATCGCCTCCGGAACCACGGCGCTCGCGGTGCCCGCCAGCGTCTCCGGGACAGCCAGAAAGACGAGCCCGCAGCCAGATTTTAGCGCGGAGAGCGCGGACAACATCGGCGCGCCCCTGAAATTGGACGACCCGCCAACGATCAGCAGGGCCCCTCTCGACCCCTTGTGAATGTCTGGTGGGGTAGGGGAGGCCAAAAGCGGCATATCCGACCTGTCGTAACCGGTCAGAGCGACACCGCCGCGCAGAACAAGATCGCCGCGAACCCCGATGGAGACGAGTTCGGAGACGCCTCGGCAAAACACGCCGGGCGCCACGGCGAGGCCCGGTTTCTCCGCCAGAAACGTGACCGTCATCTCGGCTTTCACCGCAGAGCCCTTAACCTCGCCCGTATCGGGATCGACCCCGCTCGGGACATCCAGGGCTATGACGCGCCCTGCGTCCGAGCAGAGCGTCATGAGCCGAAGGACCTCCCCCCGCGGTTCACCGCGCGCCCCGGTTCCCAGCAACGCGTCGATCACGACGTCGGCAGCGGAGACATACGAGGTTATGTCATAGTCCTCGAGGTCCCTCGAACGCCTTATGGGTATTCCGGCGCTCTTGGCCGACGCGGCGGCGGCTGCGGCATCGTTCTTGTACTCCTCCGCGCTCTGGACCGCGATAACGGAAACGCCGAAACCCATGAGGTCCAAGTGCCGCGCGACGACGAACCCGTCGCCTCCGTTGTTGCCGGGCCCGCAGAGGACCAAGAAGTTTTCAGCGCCTCGGCGGCGCGATACGATGGCGTCCGCGGCCCGCAAGCCGGCGTTCTCCATGAGGACGATGCCGGGGACCCCCAGAACCTCCGAGGCTGTCCGGTCGGCCTCCCTGACGGCGTCTGAGGGATAGTACCGCCTCATGACGCCCTCTCCAGGACTACGAAAGCCAGCGCGTAATCCCCGTCGTGAGCCAGGGAGAGCCAGCAAGAGCCGATGCCCATCCCGTCGAGTTTTTCCCTCAAGGCATCCTCGAACAGCATGACAGGCCCCTCTTCGGTGCGCCTGACCCACGACATAGCCAAGCCGACGCCGAACACCCCCAGCCCTGTCGCCTTGGCCAGGGCCTCCTTAGCCGCGAACGCGCTCGCGTAATGGCGCTCAGGCTCCGCGCGCGAATCGGCGTAGTCAATCTCCTCCCGGACGAATACCCTCCTCACGAAGCCTCCGCTGCCGATTGCCCTTCTCATCCTGGATATAAGGCACAGGTCGGTGCCGACGCCGGCTATCATGGCGATCCGTCCTCCTCGACGCGCCTTCCCGTTTTGGCTGAGCTCATCAGGACGGCCAGGAATTGCAGGGGCTTTATGTTCTCGCAGATTATCTTTATCATCGCCGTGATCGGCACCGATATGAGCGCGCCCGACACACCCCATATTATGCCCCAGAACATCAGTGAGATGAGTATGACCACAGGGCTCAAGTCCAGCGCGTCGCCCATGATCTTCGGGGTGAGAATATTGCCGATGGTGAACTGGATCGACAGAAGAGCCAGAAAGGTCAGGACGGCTGGCACCCCATCGGGATAGAACTGGACCAGCGCTATCAATATGGGCGGTATGGAGGCGGCTATAGAGCCCAGGGTGGGTATGAAATTCAGGAAGAACGCCAAAATCCCCCACGGCAGCGCGAAATCAACGCCCAGCGCGTAGAGAGCCAGCCAAACGCACACGCCGGTCGCGAAGCTTATCATGGCGAGGGTCCTCAGGTACTTCGATATCTGGCGCACGATCTTGTCCGCCACGGACGAGACCTTCTCCCCGTTTTCCCCCTTGAACGCCATTTTGATGCGCTTGTCGATGTAGGGCGACTCGAGCAGCATGAATATGAGGAAGACCATGATCATGACGAGCTTGCCCAGCCAGTTCAGCATGAAGCCCGTCATGCCCGACAGGTACCTGCCCATCGTGTTGCCCCAGTTTATTGTGACCCAGAACTCCTTCGGGACCTGGTAATTGTCCAGCACGGACTGCCCTATGTTGACGAGCCTGGCGTAGTAGGCCGGCAAGATGGAGACGAGGCTCTCCATGCGGGTGCTTATGAAGATGCCCAACGGCAAAAATATGGCCGCGAAACACGCCAGCACAAGCAGCACCATCGCAAACGGGGGTATCTTGTGCGGCTGCCCCGCCTTGACGATCGGGGCGAGCAGCAAGGTCAAGATCAAGGCCAGGGTGAACGGGATGGCCACCTGCGCCGCCTTGCTCAGCACGAAGCCGACCGCGAGCACCGTCAGCACGACAATGCACGTCTCCATCACGCTGGTCTTTCTTCCGCTCTTCTCCATCATGACGCTGACTACAGCTCCTTAAAGACCGCTCCGTCCGAACTGGAGGTCACAAACTTCCTGTAGCGCTCCAGAAAAGCGCTCCCTGTCGGCTTGATGGACGGTCCGCGTTCGCTCGCCCTGGCAGCCAGTTCATCCTCGGATACCCTGACGTCGATCGCCCGCCGCGCTATGTCGATCTCCACCACGTCCCCGTCCCGCACCAACCCTATCGGGCCGCCCGACGCGGCCTCGGGGGACACATGGCCTATCGACGCTCCGCGCGAGGCGCCGGAAAACCTCCCGTCGGTGACGAGCGCCACGCTGGAATCCAGGCCCAATCCAGCGAGAGCCGCCGTGGGGAGCAGCATCTCCCTCATGCCGGGGCCGCCCCTCGGCCCCTCGTTGACTATGACCACCACGTCGCCCGGTTTGATTTTCCTGTCCGATATGGCCTTGAAAGCGGCCTCCTCGCCGTCGAAAACCCTGGCCGGGCCCTCGTGCCTCATCATCTCCGGCCTGACGGCGCTCTGCTTGACGACGCAACCCCCGGGGGCGATGTTGCCCGAGAGAATGGCAAGCCCTCCCTCGGGATGAACAGGATCCTCCACCCTCCGTATGACGGTCTCGTCCTTGACGCTAACTCCCCTCAGGTTGGCCGCGACCGTCTCCCCCGTCGCGGTCAGGGGGCTGCCGGAGACGAGGCCAACCTCCATGAGACGGGACATCAGCGCCGGTATCCCTCCGGCGTGATAGAGATCGACGATGTAATGCTGACCGCCCGGGCTCATGCCGCACAGGTGCGGAGTCCTCCTGCTTATCTCGTCGATATGCGAGAGCGGGACCTCGAAACCGGCGTAATGGGCTATGGCCGGTATGTGCAGGCATGTGTTGGTGGAGCCCCCCATCGCGACGTCAACGGCAAGTGCGTTGTCGACCGCCTCCCGCGTCACGATGTCCTTAGGCCTGATATTCTTTTCGATCAGCAGCATGATAGTCCTCCCCGCGTCCTTCGCCAGCCTGACGCGTTCGGAGTAAACGGCCGGCACAGTCCCGTTGCCGGGCAGGGCCAAGCCCATGGCCTCCAGCACGCAGTTCATCGTGTTGGCGGTGAACATGCCGGCGCAGGAACCGCAGGTCGGGCATACGTTTCGCTCGAGTTCCGCCATGTCCTCGCCGCTCATCTCGCCCGCTATGTATCTGCCCACCCCCTCGAAGATATTCGAGAGGTCCGACCTTTTTCCTCGGTAATTCCCCGGCAGCATCGGACCGCCGGACAGGATTATCGCCGGTATGTCGAGGGAGAGTGCGGACATCGCCATGCCGGGGATTATCTTGTCGCAGTTGGTCACCATCACCAACGCGTCGAAGCCGTGTGCCTCGGTCATCACCTCTATCGTGTCCTTAACGAGCTCGCGGCTGGGAAGCGAGAACTTCATTCCCCTGTGATTCATGGCGATGCCGTCGCACACCCCAATCGTCGGGAACTCTATCGGAAGCCCCCCGGCGGCGTACACGCCGTTTTTCACCGCCTGGACCAGAAGCCCGAGGTGGTTGTGCCCTGGGACGATGGCGTTGTAGGCGTTGACCACCCCCACCCAGGGGCGCTCTATCTCCCAATCGGAAAAACCGTTCGCGTAGAGCAAAGACCTGTGCGGAGCGCGTTCGATGCCCTTTTTGACCCTGCAACTGTTCTCCTGCCCCATTTCATCACCAGCTCCTGTAAGTTTTTATTATAATATAGCCATAGCTCGCGCCGCCGCAAGCGGACGATGCCGTATCTTAACAAGGCGGCGGATTTGCGATCTTTCGCCGCCCGCGTCAAAGCGCATCAAAAAACAGCCGAACCGGCCCTGCCCCACCCGTTGACCTCGAGCGTGCCATACGTCGCGGCGGCTCCGGGCCTCTCCTTAGTCGAGCGGGTCGCGAACGAGACGGTCGTGACCCTGTCCCCGGACGGTTTTTTCAAATTCACGTCCAAGACCCGGGCCGCCGCGATGATCCCGTTCACCCTGCCCAACACGCTCCCGTTGGCGTCCCTCTCCAACGTTATGTCAGCCGGGAAGGAAAAACCTCGCACTGAGATGTCCTGGCTCCAGGAGACCTCCCTGCCCTTGTACCCCCTGAGATACCCCCTGCCGTCGGGATAAAATGAGAGGACGCAGCCGCTGCCTCCGCTCCACAGGGCAACCCCCGCGGCAGGACCGTCGGACGACAGGACCGACGCCGTCACCGACCACTCCGCCAGCGTCTGTTCGCCCTCCGGCACCTGAAAGTGGGTCAAAACACCCATATCGGGGAGGCGGGGCGTGATCCTGCAGGTCCCGTTCACGGGGATCTCCTCCTTCACGCCGTCGCGGTTCATCTTGTAGTCAGCCGCGCCAAAGGTATGGGAATATTCACCGCTTTCCCGCGCCTGGGCCCCAAGAGCCGAATGGCACGACAGCGAAAGAGCGGCGGCCGTAAACATAAAATACGGGAAAAATAAAAATACCCCATGATACGCGGACGCTCCGCGCGCTATGAGTTTGAAAAAATATTTTCCCATTTATAGAACGCCTCCTATCGTAAATTGGTATAATCAGCGCTTCCCAATTATATCATCAACGGGGGAATATCACTCTCCGAACCATAGGCAAGACCTCGGGGTTCCGCTCCGAACCCCTCAAGGGGACTTGAGTCCCCTTGACCCCTCAGGAGGGCGCAGGGAACGCTTTCCCCGCCGGGTGCGGGCAGAGCCCGCGGTCTTGATCCCGCTGTTTGAGGATCACCGCTTCACGCGCCGGCGAGTCCGCGATCGCGGATGCGAACTCCCTCAGTTTTTTTTCGATTGACAGCCAGTCCCCGCATGACGAGCACGAATTTCGAAGGGCCGAGACACCGGGCAAGCCCTTCAGCATCCCCGGGAGCATCCTTACCGCCATGACGCGGGAGTACCGCTCCCCCTCCCGCGACGACGCGGCTCTCCCCGCCTTTATCAGCGCGTCTATCCGCTCCTCGGTGGATGGGGCCCAGAGTTTTTCGTCCACGTCGGCGCCGAGCGCGTGAAGTGTCTTCGGGATGAGGTACGCATCCTTCAAAACGCCCCGCGCGGCCAGCACCGATACGCACCCGGCGTCGAGGTACCTCATGGCGTCCGGAGGGGAGAAGAAGTCGCCGCTCGCCGCGATCATCCCGGGGAACTCCGCCGACACGCGGCAGACGATCTCCTTGTCGGCAGAGCCCTCGTATCTCTGCGCCGGCGTCCTTCCGTGCAGTATCAGAAGATCCGCCCCCGCCGACAGCATCTCGCCGCAGAAGCCGCTGGTCGGCAGCGGATGAACGCGCGCGTCCGTTATCCTGAGTTTGACCCACGCCGGATACCCGAGCGACTTCAGCGACGACACCATACGGCGTGCCTCAGCTGGATTGGACAAGAGCGCCGCGCCGCCGCACTTCCTCGTGACCTTGGGCATCGGGCACGCCATATTTATCTCCAGGGCGTCGAACCGCCTCATCCCGCAAGCGAGCTCCGCGCCCCTCATGAGGCTCGCGGCGTCGGGCGCGAACAGTTGAAGCGCCGCGGGCCCCGGCTCGTCGCCGTCTCCGATCATGCCGCCCGTTTTTTTGTTCTTGTACGATAGGCCGACCGCGCTCACCATCTCGGTGTGAACCAGCCCGGCCCCCAGTGCGCGGTGAAAATCGCGAAACGTCCGGGTCGTGACCCCGGCGAGCGGGGCGAGCCATATAGGGGAGCGGCATCTCACGCCGCCGGCCGTGTGTTCCCCGAACTCCGCCACCTACGCATCCCGTCCCGCGCAGCGCCTGTATATTATCCGGAGCCCATCCAGAGTGAGCCACGGCTCTATGTTGGTTATAGTCCTCGAGTGCTCCGCCAGGACCTCAGCGTGCCCGCCGGTGGCGATGACAGGGGTCCTGGTTCCCAGCTCGGCGAACATCCTCTCCACCAGCGCGTCGACCAGCCCGGCGTATCCGTATACGATGCCGGACTGCACGGCGTTTATGGTGTTCCGGCCTATGACGCGCTCCGGGGCGCGAAGCGCCACCTGCGGGAGCTTGGCCGTTCTGGAGAAGAGCGTCTCCATGCTCACCGCGAGGCCAGGAGCTATCGCTCCGCCTATGTAGGCACCATCCGCGGACACGACGTCGAGGTTTATCGCCGTACCAAGATCGACGGCTACGAGAGGACCTCCGAATTTTTCGGATGCGGCCACGGCGTTAGCTAGCCTGTCGGCGCCGACCTCCCCCGGGTGATCGATATCGATCCTCATCCCGAGATCGATGTCGTGCGCGACTATGAGCGGCTGGCGGCCGACGTAGCGCGAGACGGCGTCGCGCCACACCTCCTCCAGGCTCGGGACGACGCTGCACAGTATGGCCCCATCGATGAGCCCCTTATCAAAATCATGGGAGTTCAACAAATTCTCCAGAAGAAGCCCCGCCTCGTCCCCGGTGCGCCCCAGGGACGAAAACCTCCAATGCCCCGCGAGCCCTCCGTCCCCTCCCTCCGAATCGCCGCCGAAGACCCCTATCGCGATGTTTGTGTTGCCTATGTCTAGAACCAGCAGCATAAAACAAATACCCTCCCTCTAAATCGCGGATATAAAAATGAAGAGGCACGCCGCGTTCGCCAGGGCGGCGAACATCGCCCTCCCGCTCGAAAACCCCGACCCAAGCGCGAAAAAAACGGTCAGCGCGGCGGCTCCCGCCGCCGTCGCCGAAACGCCGAAATCAACCGTCCACGGGCATAGAAAGAGCAGGCAGTCAGAAAATTTCTCCCACGCCCAGAAGAACGACTCCGCCACGCACGCGGCCTGATAACCGAATTTCACCCCAGCCATCGCGGGCAGCGAAAAGATCGAAGCTCCGGGGAGCAAAACGCCAAAGGCGGGCACGGCAAAAAAATTTATCGCGATGCCGGCGAGCGGAACCGGCCCGAAGGTCCGCGCCGCCTGGAGTGACGTGGCGAACCATACCATCGGGGACGCCGCGATGTACTTCGCCGACCTCAAGGCATTGAAGGAATAGATCGAGGTCAGGGTGAGAACGGCCAGCATCGACAGCCTCCAGCCGACGTCCCAGAAGAGCCACGGGTTGTGGAGCAGCATCGCGCTCCCGGCCGCCGATACGCTGTTGAACGGTTTGGACGGGCAGCCCAGAATCCGCCCGAGGATGACTATCTGAATCATCGCCGCGGCTCGCACGGAGCTTGGCGAAGCGCCCGTGAGAAAGACGTAGAACCACAGGACCGCGCTGATCGCCCAAAGCCTGAATTTGAAGCCCTTCAGCAAAAACCAGCAGATCGCGTAAACGACTCCGACGTGCAACCCGGAGACGGCCAGCAGGTGGGACGTCCCGGCGGCGCGGTGAAACTCCGCCATAGCCTGGTCCCTCTCGCCCACCCACGACGCCAGCATGTAGCCGGCGGTCCTAGGGGGGAGCGCCTCCCTGATGCGCGCGCTGACGGCGTTTCTCCAGAGCGGCGGGCCGAACGACCTGCCTATGACGTCCGCGCGCGCGTTTTCGACCGCGAAGAGCGCCCCTCTAGCCCTCCAATACAGGAACTCGTCGAACCCTCCCCGCTCATCCGCCCTCCTGAAGGGCGCCCCGGCGCCGGAAAACGAGACGACATCCCCGGGCGAGACGTGCGAAGGAACCCCGCCCGCATCTCGCCCCAGCCTGAGAAGATATCTGCCCGGCGCGCTGGAATCCGAGACGAGCGCGACCCTGCCGAACCCCCACTTCCGCTCCAGCAGCACGACGCCGCGAGACTCCACGCGTGACGGCGCCGTGGGTTGAGGGGCTATCCCGTAATCCAGAAAAAAAAATCCGCAGACCGCCGCGGCCGACAGGAGAGCCCATACCTGGGCGGAGCGCTTGTTGGGGCACTCCGTGCCGGCGGCCGTCCAACCCGCCGCGGCTATTAGAGATATTATGAGCGACAGCGAAAATGGAAACGACATATCTATTCTGAGAAATAAAAAAATTGAAAACGCCAATAACAGAATAAACGCCGGCGCGTTGGCCAGCGGCGACGCGCCGGGACGCGGAAAGAGGGTTTCCCGCCCCGATTCCCCGTCCCGCGGAAGGAGCCGTGACGCCGCGGTCATGATTTAGTATCGCTTCTCCGTCCTGACCAGATCCCTGATGGCCTCGAGGCGCTTCGCGCCTATGCCTCGAACGAGCGTCAGGTCGTCCACCCTCTCGAACGGCCCGTTCTTCTCCCTGTGGCTCACGATGGCCTCGGCGAGCTTAGGCCCTATTCCTGGCAGTCGGGCCAGGTCGCGGGCAAGGGCCCTGTTTATGTCGAGCTTGCCGTCCCCGGGGTTTGAGGAATAGGCTGGCGGAGCCGGACGAGAATTGGTTACAGCGGCACTGGAGCCGGCTCCGGTATTCAAATTTCCCCCGGACGAGCTGGCGGAATAAGTCTCCGTCCTCTCCCGCTCGTTCCTGGACGGCACATGGACGTGAACCCCGTCCTCCAGGCGCGAGGCGAGGTTCACCGCCTCGGGGTCGGCGTGCGGCGAGAAACCCCCAGCCCTCAGCAGCGCGTCGTTGACCCTGCTGCCCCGGGGCACCTCGTACACTCCGGGGCGCTTGACCGCCCCGGTTATATATATGACCCAATCGCTCTCCTCCGCCGCGGGCACGAGGGCAAGCGGGGATTCCGCCGAGGGCGCGGCGGAATATGAGCCGGGCGCGAACTCCGGCGGATCCGCCTCCTCAGCCTCGGGCGGCGCGAACTTGCCCTGAAACACCCCAACCAGCCCGAACGCCAGGATCAGACAGATAAACCCGCCGGCGAGAAAAAACCATCTTCTCGCTCCCCGGCAATATGACTCGGCAAAGTCGTCCAGGCCGGCAGGGTCAAAAAATTTCACGTCAGATCGCCCTCCAGGCACCACGGGGTCGAGGCTGTCACGCGCACGCCGCGTATGCTGCCCTCCATCTCCCCGGGCGCCCGCACCAGCACGACCTTGTCGGTAACGGTCCGCCCCTGCAGCAGGCCCTCCCCGCGCGGCGCGGCCTCGTCCAGCATCACCTCGAACGTCCGGCCCTCCATGGATTTATTGATCGCGCGCGATATCAGGGCCTGCACCTCGTTTACGCGGACGAGCCGGCGGGCCTTCTCGCCCGCCGGGACCTGGTCATCCCTCGCCGCGGCCGGTGTCCCCTCCCTCGGAGAATACGCCGCCGTGTGCGCCAGGTCGAAGCGGACCTCCTCGAGGAGGGAGACCGACTCCTCGAACTCTCTCTCCGTCTCCCCCGGGAAGCCGACTATGAGGTCGGTGGTGATGGCCGCTCCCGGCAGCGCGTCCCTGACGCGCCCTATCAGCGCCAGGTACTCGGCCCTCGTGTAGCGCCGGTTCATCTCCCGCAGCACCTTGTCGCTTCCGGCCTGCACCGGCAGGTTTATCGAAGGGCAGATGACGCCCCCTCCAGACATGACGTCCAGGATGTCGTCGGTGAAGTCGACCGGGTGGGACGTGGTGAAGCGCAGCCGCCTGAGGCCCTTCAGCGACGCGACGTCCGACAGCAGATTCGAGAAGCGGCAGCCCGAGCGCCCGTCAACAAAATCCCTGCCGTACGTGTTCACGTTCTGGCCGAGCAACGTTATCTCCTTGACTCCGCCCTCGACGAGGCTTGACGCCTCGCGGATGATCTCGTCCGGGTCTCGGGAGGCGAAGCGCCCGCGGACGTGCGGGACTATGCAGTAAGAGCAGAACTGGTCGCATCCGTGTGCGATGGTGACGTAAGCCTTGTGCCGATTCGCGTTGGGCACGGGCGCGCAGTAGAGGTCGTCCAGCGCTCTTGGGCCCGCGCTGGGAATTACGCGGACCCGGCCGTTTTCATAAGCGTCGGTGATCGCGTCCGGCACCGCGCCGAGCCGTCTGGGCCCGGCCACGACCCTGACCCACGGGAACCTCTTGGGCAGCTCCGCGCCCGCCCTCTCCGCCATGCATCCGAGGAGAGCTATGCGCGGCCTCCCCTTCCGCTCCCAGGACGCCCTGAACCTCCCGAGCTCGCTCAAAACCTTCTGCTCCGCCTTGTCCCTGATGCAGCACGTCACAAATATAGCGAAGTCCGAGCCAAAAACGTCGTCAGTCTCGCGCCAGCCCCGCCCCGTCATGGCGCCTCGCAGCCTGTCGCCGTCGTATGCGTTCATCTGGCATCCGAAGACCTTTATCGAAAAAAATTTTTCAGGCACTCGATACTCTCCCTCTGCCCCCAAATCGAGCGTATGTGATAGTATCATATATAAGCAAGATAGGGAAACGCTGATTGAACGGCCCTCAAACCACGGGATCGAGACCGAGGGCTCCGCCCGCGCCCGCCAGGGAGCTAGCTCCCTGGGCCCTTTTTACATTTTTATTTTCACCCGCAGGATGAAAATAAAAATGATAACGGGGTCAAGGGGACTGGTCCCCTCGCGGGGTTCGGGGCGGAGCCCTGAGGTCTTGATCCCGCAGTTTGGGGAATGGATAAGGAGGCGCATAGCCAATGCCAACTCGCGGATTTTGCGCAATGCTCGCGTTATTATTTATGGCGTGTCTTTCGCCGCGCGCCGGCGCGGCGGCGGACGTCTCGCTTCCCGAGGTGCGGGGATGGGAGTGCGGGGAGCCGCGCGTCATCTCATTCGACTCCGTCTCCGGCAGCCAGGGCTTCTGGTGGGAGCGCGATTACCGAACCCCCGAGGGGACGCGCTTCAAGGCGACGCTCATGGGCGGGAAGGGCCCCAAGTACTACAACCAACCAGCGCACGGTATCGAGTCGGACGACGGTCCATTTGGATCCGGCGGCACTTACGAGACGATCATGGTCGGCGGATACCGCGCTGTGCTCGAGACCCACCCGATACTCGGCGTCTCCTTGGCCGTCAACGCGTCAGACGCGGGCTGCGTCTTGACTCTGGAGGCTGGAAATTGGACGCCGCCCGGCGAGATAATCGGAGCGGCTGAGATACTGCTGCCCATCGCGGTGAAAAAATAATCGGAGCGGGACACTCGCTTCATCCCGCTCCGATTCGTCCTTCCCTCGCATCAAAATAAGGGCTGGCGTCCCAACCCAATAATGAGGTTCGATATTTATTTTACTCGTTTACTCGGGCTCGAACATGTCCTTGCCGACCCCGCACACCGGACAGACCCAATCATCCGGAATATCGCCGAAGGACGTGCCGGGGGCGATGCCCGAGTCTGGGTCGCCCGCGGCGGGATCGTAATTGTAACCGCATACTGAACATACATATTTTTGCATGCATGAACCTCCTTAGTCTGAATAACTTTGCAGTTCACTTGGACGCTCCGTGCGAGTATTATATTCCCTTATCCGCGCAAAAAAAGGGTGTTATCGCTTTTGGGTTCTTAGGAATCATTTTTTTTAGCGCAAAAAGTCCCTGCCCCTGATCAAATAGTCCAGCCCCGACCACACGGTCATGATCAGGGCGACCCACATGACTGGCAGCGCGTACCTCATGCCGAAAATCATCATCGCTATCGCGATGATCTGGCTGACCGTCTTCGCCTTGCCGGCCGGCGAGGCGTGCATGACGACCCCCTCGGCCGCCGCCACCATCCTGATCCCCGAGACGATGAACTCCCGCGAGACTATGATGACGACCATCCACGCGGAGAGGGCCTTGAGCTCGACCAGGGATATGAGGGCGGCCACGACGAGGATCTTGTCGGCTATCGGGTCTATGAACTTCCCGAGATTCGTGACCATCCTCCTCTTGCGCGCCACATACCCATCCACCGCGTCCGTCATCGACGCCAGGATAAAGACGACGCCGGCAACGATGTCCCCCATGCTGACCCCGAAGACGGTCCCAAACCTCTCGCGCACCACGGTCAGGAACAACACGACGATCGGAGCGAGAAATATCCTGGACAAGCTCAAAACGTTGGGCAAATTCCACCGCGTCACGGGACACGACCCCCTTGAAAGATTTATGCGCGATATAGTATAACCTCACAGCCTCGGTTTAAGGAAGCGCCGATGGCCGATGCCGATTTATCGCCAATCAATCGCGGCTTGCGGACAGGGTATCAAAAAAACAATCTTGATATGAGTCCAAAGACCCATTGAAATTATTCAATTTAGCCCTATAATGCACTGCGAAGAGACGTCAATGAGCCGGGACAGAATTAAGGGGACGATACTCCAACAAGCATCGAGGAGCGTGTAAATACGTGAATTTCAAGTACAAAGCGAGGACAGCCACCGGGATAATAAACAGCGGGACGCGCGAGGCGGCGAGTGAGGGAGCTATTCTTACGTGGATCCGCGAGCAGGGGTGGTCTCCGATTCAGGTTACGGCGGAGGGCGGCGGCAGCGTGTTGGACCGCCGGACCGGCGGCGGCAAGTCACTGCTGAACCTGGAACTGCTCCCGCAAAGAGTCACGCTGAAGGACAAGAACGTCCTCTTCAAGCAGATGTCAACCATGATAAACGCCGGGATAACGATCGCGGCGACGCTTGATCTCCTGGCGTCGCAGATTGAGAACAAGACGCTCTCGAAGGCGATCGCGGAGATGAGGGACGCTGTGAGCGGCGGAGTGACGACGGCGGCGGCCATGGCACGGCACCCGAAGATATTCAGCTCGCTGGAGATAGCGCTCGTGCGCGCGGGCGAGGAGGGCGGCGTCCTGGACGTCAGCCTGCAGCGCTTGGCGTCCTTCGTGGAGGCTCAATACTCCCTCCAGAAGAAGATCAAGTCGGCGATGATGTACCCGTCCGTCGTGATAGTGTTCACCATGATCACGCTCGTGGCTTTGTGCGTAGGGATCGTGCCGCTGTTCAAGAAGGCGTTCGCTAACATTGGAGTGACCGAGATGCCGGCTCTGACGAAGGCGGTGTTCGGCATATCGGATTTCCTCAAAGGGTATTGGTTTTTGCTGCCCCTGCCGTTCATCATACTCTTCATAGTTCTCAAGCAGGTGAACAAGACCCCGAGGGGCAAGAGGGCGCTGGACAGAGCCAGGATTCACGCCCCGCTCTTCGGGGACATAGTGTTCAAGAGCATAATGGCCCGCGCCTTCAGGACGTTCGCGACGCTGGTGACCGCGGGGGTCGCGATACTGGACGCGATAGAGATGTCCGCGGGCGTCGCGGACAACGTCATCATAGGGGACTCGTTCAAGATAATGAAGGAACGCGCTCAGAACGGGATAATGCTGAGCGTCACCATAAAGGAGCAGAGGCTCTTCCCGTCGATGGTCGCGCACATGGTGGCGGTCGGCGAGGAGACTGGGCAGGTGGACGACGTCCTCTCGAAGGTGGCCGACTGGTACGACATGGAGCTCGACGAGCGCATAAAGGGGCTCACGAGCATCATCGAGCCGGTCATGATAGTCTTCGTGGGAGTCGTGGTGGGATTGGTGGTTGGGTCGGTGTTCATCCCGATCATACAGGCCATGCAGCAGTTCATGTAGTATAATGGCCATCATAAAGAATCGACGGCGGAAAGGAGGCGAACGCCCGGGGCAGGATGTTTAACGAGAACGCGCAGGTTTGATGGTTGGGTTTTGTTGAAACGCACAGGGTGCTTGA
Organism: Synergistaceae bacterium; assembly: GCA_031269245.1. Lineage (GTDB taxonomy): Bacteria > Synergistota > Synergistia > Synergistales > Synergistaceae > JAIRKI01. The sequence continues at coordinate 26,279 of JAISZL010000018.1, forward strand.
GCTCAAAAAATTTAGGGGGAAAAAGATAATGGAAAAGATAATGAAGGCGCGCAGGAGCGGTTTCACGCTCGTGGAACTTTTGATAGTCATCATGATCATCGCGATCCTGGCCGGCATGATGATGCTGGCGACAGGCTCGGCGACCGACAGCGCTAACGCCACAAAGGTCATCAATGACCTGCGCAACCTCAAGAGCGCGTCACTCATGTTCTATGGGGATTACAGAAGGTGGCCTAGTAGTAGTGCCGCTGACATACATAGCGTGGACTTGTACATGGATCGTTCTATGCTTGGCAGATACGCGCAAATATTGATTGTCTCCAAGGATGGGGGTGGGTCTGTCATTGGATTGGAGTTAAGCAATGATTTAGCTTCAAATGCTATAAAGACAAAGATAGCGGCAGGCGCTGCGGATGCTGGGCTTCTTAAAATGAGTAGCTCAACCCCTAGTACGTACGACGGGTCTGCAAATGAAGTCTATATGAATATGAACTAGCCCCTGGCCGGTACATCTTCGATAGAAAGAGGCGCCTCGCGCGCCTCTTTTTTTTTATGCGCGCACGGCACGAACGCGAGCCGGACGGCGAAATGAAGGGCCTCGCCGCGCGGAGGGCCCCGCCTCGGGCGAGGTCCACGCCGCCGGAAGACGCCTTTATCCCTTGGTCATTTCAGGTTTTTTATTTCCTCCGCCGACATGCCGGAAATCTGAGAGATCAACTGAATATCAAGCCCGCTCCGCAGCATCCGCTTAGCCATCTCCAATTTGCCCTCGGCCCGGCCCTTTGCCTCACCCTCAGCCCGGCCCTCGGCCCGGCCCTTTGCCTCACCCTCAGCCCGGCCTTTTGCCTCACCCTCAGCCCGGCCTTTTGCCTCGCCCTCGGCAACTGCCGCCTTGCGCCGCGCCGCTTCGTCCATCAGGTAAAGCTGCCTCGCCTCATACAGCATCCTCGTCCGTTCGTCCGCGCTGAGAATCTTCAGGCGGCCCACCGTCATCTTCATCTCTTCCGTCTTAGTCGCCAGCATCTCTATCTCCTCCTCGCTCTCCGACCTTATCAGACGGAGCCAGTCCAGAAGCTCGCCCTCTTCCTCCGCGCCGGCCGTCTCGGGCAGCTTCCTCAATTCCAGGGTGCGGATCTCCATCACGTCCGTCAGGAGGACTCCGTTGTCCTTGTCGTACAGTCTGAACACATGATGGTACGATTTGCCGCCGGGTATCATGTCGTAGTCGGCTATCACTATCGTCACCACCCGCTCTATCGCGGCGTAATCCTGGCCGGGGCCTATCTGCCTCGCAAGACCGCGGCCCGTGGAGAACGCGACCCTCTCAGCCAT
>JAISZL010000097.1 GCA_031269245.1 Synergistaceae bacterium
ATCTGATATGCAGGATTTACGATGATAAACTTATCGTTTCAGAACCTACTAAAAAAATGAAAGAAATTATTTCTCTCATTTCTTCTTATGGGGGGTAATTTTTCGGGAATTTAGGATTAATTTTAAATAAAGAGTAACACGCTTATTGACTTTTTTGCTATCGCATATTAATATGAATTCCAACGATTATCACGAGGGCAACTCCGAACCGCGGAAGGCGGCGGAAAGTGCTTTTGTGGTTTTTGTGGGCGCGCCTGATATCAAACTAGAACAACTCAAAAAAATTTAAGGAGATGATCATTAGTGCGTAAACAAGTGTGCGTATGGGTTATGTTTTTGATTTTTTCCGTTGCTCCAGCGTTCGCCCATGAGCTGATCCTAAAACCGTCCAAGTTCAATGCGGCGAAGGGAGAGGAACTAGCTATAGAGTTGCAGTCGACTCATATTTTCATCCAAAAGGAGGAGGTCGAGGACATATCGAAGATAAGAGCCGGCGTATTCCAGGACGGCAAGCTACTCGAGTCGCGATTGAAGCCCAACGATCCCGACCTTCGCATAGATTTTTCGGTAAAGATCCCGGACGATGCCTCGTCGACGGTGGTTATGGCGAATAAAATCGGCGATATCTGGTCGGTGACGCCGGACGGCTGGCAGGCGGGAACCCGCAAGTCGCTGGAGGAGAAGGGCGTCAAGGTCCTGCGGGCGTCGATGACGGACAAATTCGTCAAAACGATCATAAACGCGTCGCCGTCCGACAAAAATTTCTCGGCGGTCGTGGGGCAGGAATTGGAGGTCGTACCGATCACCAACCCCTCCGACGCTAAGACGGGCCAGTATTATCAGGTGCGAATCCTATTCAAGGGGCAGCCCGCGTCGATGCCGGTGTTCGCCACTTACGACGGCTTCGTCAAGGAGTTCGAGAACACCTACGCCTATTACACCGAGTCCGACGAAAACGGCGTAGCCAATATAAAGATAACGTCGCCGGGCCTCTGGATAATCAGGGCGTCCAAGGACAACGAGCCCGGAGTCGAGGGCGAGTACGACTACCGCAATCTGCGCTCGATCCTGTCGATTCAGGCGAAGTAGGAAGCGGCGGAGGGAAGGGAATAGCGATGCGGGCATGGAGCCGAGCGAGCATGACGAAATCGCGTATGGCGCCTCTTTGCGCGGGAATCATAGGCCTGTTTTCGTCAACGGGACTCGCCGTGACCGCATCGCTCCTTCTCGCGTTGGCGATGCCCGGCGCGGCCACGGCCCACGGCGTCGGCTACAGGATTTCCTCCAAACGAGCCGTGACGCTGGAATTTTACTACTCCACGGGCGAGACTATGGCGTACCTCGAAGCCAAGGCGTACTCGCCCGCTGACGAGAAGAACGCGTTCCAGTCGGGACGCACCGACGAGTTCGGACGGGTGTCCTTCGTCCCGGACTTCGAGGGGGAGTGGCGCGTCGTGGTCAAGGACGAGGAGGGGCACATGGCTGACGCCGTAGTGCCCGTCACGTCTGAATTCTTGAGCGGCGTATCGGAGAACGGCGTATCCGCGGCCGTCCAGTCCGGCTTCCCTCAGGGCGTGGATCTCGTTTTGCGTGCCCTGCTCGGGGTCAGTGCCCTGTTCAACATCGCCGTCCTCGCGAGGCTGCGAAAATGCATATAAGCGAAGGATTCCTCTCGGCGCCCGCGCTAGCGGCCGGATGGACGGTCGCCGGGGCCGGAGTGGCATGGGGGCTCAAAAAAATGGACGCGGAGGAGGTCGTCAAGGTCTCTATGGCCTCGTCCGTATTCTTCCTGGCCTCACTGGTGAACGTAAAGCTCGGTCCCAGCGCGACACACCTCTCTCTCATAGGACCGATGGGGTTGTTGCTCGGGTGGGCGTCGTTCCCAGCGATCTTCACTGCCCTCCTGCTGCAGGCCGTGCTTTTCCAATTCGGCGGCCTGCTCGTACTGGGCGCTAACACGGCATCTATGGCTACCCCCGCGGTATGCGCGTATCTGATCTTCGGCCGTGCGGTGCGCTCTCAAAACTTGAATCTGTCCGCGGCCGCCGCGTTTGCGGCTGGATTCCTCTCCGTACTGGCCAGCGCGCTTTTGGTCGGGTCGTGGCTCTCGATCTCCGACCCGGACATGGCACTGACGGCCAAGAGTATTTTCGTTGCCCACGTACCGATCGCCGCGGTAGAGGGTGCAGCGGCGCTCTTCATTACGCTGTTTCTGAAGCGCGCCTTCCCGGATATGCTGATGGGGGTGGATCGAAGGTGATATTGGACACGGCCGGCATCTTCAAGGAGAGCGGGATCGCTTCCAAGCTTGACTCGATCGATTCGAGATGCAGGGTGATATGCGCGTTCTGCCTCGCCCTCGCGGCAGCCGCCGTCGACGACACGCGGGCGCTCGCGTTTGGCAGCGCGCTGCCTCTCTGTTTGCTCTTCATGGATGGGCGAGATGGGCTCTCGCACCTCGTCCGCATGCTCGTGGGGGTGAACAAGGTGAGCGTCCTGGCGCTGATCTTTCTGCCGCTGACGTATCCCGGGAACCGAGTGATGATGTTTTTCTCCGTCGAGGGCGCCGCTATGGCGCTCCTGATAATATGGAAGCTCAACATAATATCCGTAACTCTCCTCAAGATGGTCGCATCAATGGGCACGATCGGCGTGAATGAAGCGCTCGCCGCGTTGCGCTTCCCGATAAAGCTCAGGATGCTCCTGCTCCTCACCATGCGCTACGTCTTTCTCATGGCGGATAGGATGTCTACGATGACAAGGGCCATTGACCTTCGCGCGCCCGATATAAAGGGTGCCACCGCGTGCAAGGCTTACGCCTGCATGGTTGGCACGACGCTTGTCCACAGCGCGGACAGGGCGGAGCGCGCATCGCTCGCCATGAGGTGCAGGGGCGGTATGAACGGCTTCTCTCAGGTGCTCGTTCGCGGATGGACGTGGAGGGAGTCGGCGCTCTGCGCCGCGTTTTCCATCTACTCGATGTGCGTGGCGGCCGTCGCCGTGATGCCGCCGGGGCTGCTCGGCCCGTAAATGGCGCATGGCGGCGCTGCTTGAGACGAAGGGCCTCTGCTACGACTACCCGGACGGCACTCCGGCGCTGACGGATGTGTCGATTCGTCTGAATGAGGGGGGCAAGACGGCACTCATCGGGGCGAACGGCTCCGGCAAGTCGACGCTCCTCATGCTGCTGGCTGGGTGTTTCGCCCCTAGTCGGGGCGAGGTCCTGCTGCGCGGCGAACCGGCGGGGCAAGACCTCTGGATGCTGAAGAACTCTGCCGGGCTGGTGTTTCAGGAGCCGGACGACCAGCTCTTCATGCCGAGCGTCCTGGAGGACGCGGCCTTCGGGCTCGTCGCGCGCGATGTGCCGGCGGAGGAGGCACGGGCCATAGCGCGAGCGTGCCTCGAAAAACTCGGCATCCAGCACTTGGCGGATCGCCCGCCCCACCGCCTGTCGGGGGGCGAAAAACGGTCCGCCGCGCTCGCCGGCATACTGGCGATGAAGCCCGAGATAATACTGCTCGACGAGCCCTCCGCCTCGCTTGACCCGAGGGCTCGCCGCAATCTCATCGGCACGCTGCGCGAGCTGGATAAGACGATGGTCATAGCGACGCACGATCTCGAAATGGCTTCCGCCCTCTGCGACGCCGCCGTGCTGCTCTTCAAGGGGCGCGTGGCGGGAGAGGGCTTCATGGGCTGCCCGGAAAATTCGCTTATGGACGAGAAATTCCTGCGGGACCACGGCCTGTAATGGCGCCGCATCCGATTGAAACCCCTGAATCCCGTTTTGGACATTTCATTTATGTATATTGATCGCGAATTGGCGTAATACCAATTTGAAATCAAAAGGCCCAAAGGGTGAGGCGTTAAAACAGGTTTGATCAACCATTCAGCCTCGTCAAAAACAGCCCGTTGACCGCGAATTGGTATAAGCATTCGCTTGGGCGATGCCCCGCATAAAGCGAAACCGCCCTAATCGCCGCTCGCTTCAGCCGCGCCCTCCACGCCAGGCGCCTCCTGGGATGGCCCGTCACGCCTCGATGACATGAATCGCTCGTAAAGTTCCTCGCCGACGCACTGAACCGCGTACCTGCACCAAGTCACGCAACTGGGGACGTCGTTGTACGCTACGAATCCGCAGTTGCGGCAGACGTCCCGCGAGTCGCAGGAAAAGAGCTCTATCTCCCCGCCGCACTCCGGGCAGACCTTGACCTTGATCGTGGGCGCGCCCTTGATGTTACCGGCGCCTGGACAACCTGACAGCATATCCTCGCCTCCCGTCGCCGCTCTGGCTTGTCGTATCATACTAGAACTTGGCGCGAATGGTCTGTTGTTTATACAACTTTTACGGGCTCATCCGCGGCATGGCGGTCATGGCAGTGCCACCGCTCATCTTTATGCCAGAGAGCTAGCGGGGGCGCGCATTTGACATAAATAACACGAGCGAATATATCGTCTAACACATGATTTTTGAAAGTATATATCCAAATTACCACCTTTTCCAGCTATAAATGAGTGGTAAATGACGGGCAAACCATTCTAAATGGATATTTTAGTATGTTGGTAAAAAATTGACCTGCTAGTTTTGTTTTCTACAATAGCTCTTGCAAATATCAACGAAGGCTGTTATGTTGTCCCCGTCGGTGAGTTACTTCGCTTTTCTAACTAATACAACTGAATAAGAGCAAAAACGATAGCGCGCATGACTGTACAACTATTCTACTTGGATGTGGAGAGGGGTTGTCGAAAGTGAGCAATATAGTTTCTGATGTGGCGGCGTTGCAGGATTACCTGCGGCTGTTCAAGAACATGGACATATGGTTCATGTTGATGCTCGTAGCGTTTTTAATGATATTCATCCGCAAGTTCGAGTGGTCCACCTGCCTAGCTGTTCTTTTAAGCGCTGTTTCAAGTATGGTCACGTATATTTTTCTCTGTCAGAAGGTAAAGGGGATGTCCCCCGAGGCGTTGTTCGGGACGCAGGACACGATGATCGCGGGCGTCGTGTGTGCCATCACGGTCGTCATAGCGATAGGCGTTTTTTTGGGAACGGTCAAGACTTGGCAGTATCTCGTGGCCGGCGTCCTGTTCTCACCGGCGTTCATGTTCTTGGAGTTCATCCTGTGGGAGTGGCTTCCTGGCGTAACCCAGGGCACTGTCACCGACCCGGGCGGGGGGATATTGGTGCACCTGTTCGCTGCGTACTGGGGCTTGGGAGTCGCCATCGGAGTGAGGGAGAAGCGCGCGTTCGACGAGCCGATGTTGACGTCGAAACACAGCGTCAGCTTCGTATGGCTGGCGGCGATGGTTCTGTTCGTCCTGTGGCCCTCGTTCGTCACGTCGCTCCTGCCGCTGGAGCAGAACACGATGGCCTCCATCAACTGCTATTTCTCGGGCTTCGGCTCCATCGTCACCGCCTACATTACATGCGCGGCGGTCTCCAAGACTCATAGGGTCAACCCGCTCGTCTACACCTACGCCATGCTCGCCGGCCCGGTCGCCAGCAGTTCGACGCTCCTCTTAGCCACGCCGTGGGCGTCCCTGCTCATAGGAGCGGCGGCGGGAACGCTCAGCGCGCTATCCTTCACCTATCTGAACGCTTGGCTGTGCGGGAAGATCAAAGCGCTCGACGTCATGGGAGTGCATAACCTTCACGGCGTCGGCGGCTGGATCTCCCTGCTGACCGGAGCCATGCTGGCGGGCAGCATCGTCAACGTGTGGGCCGGGATTATCACCGCCGCCCTGGGTATCGTGGCTGGGATCGTGACTGGCCTCGTGTTGCTGGCCACCAGAGGGGACATGCCCCTGGAGAAGCTGTTCAACGATGACGACGTCTTCGAGGGGTTCAATCCAGATCCCCGCGTAGAGCCGGGCGAAGGGGTCGTGGCGGCCAAATGATTTCCTAAAGACGCGATGAACCCCGCAGTGGGGGGGGACCACCATCTCCCCCTCGAAGTAAGCGGGTTTATTGGTTAAAAATTGTCTGAGCGGGCTCCTTTCTGTTCGGAGTCAGGAGGACAGTGGTTCCTTCTCCAAAAAACAAAAGCGGAAGGAGGTGAAATGAAAATTGAGTCAGCAAATCCTGGACAAACTGAAGAAATCTATCGAGACCTTGGATGCGAAATTAGCGGAGGAAGCCTCTAAAGAGGCAGTGGCAGCGAAGATACCGCTGAACACCTCACTTGAGGCGCTCACGAAGGGAATCACGGTGGTAAGCGACGCCTTCGATGAGGGAGAAATGTTCATCCCGCATCTCATACTTGCGGGCAAAGCGTTCGAAAAATCGGCTGAAATCCTGACCGCCGGGGTCTCCGTGGAGGAAAGGGCAGCCAGTTCCAAAGGCAAGGTGCTTGCGCACACAGTGCAGGGAGACATCCATTCCATCGGCAAGAACATATGCGTCATTCTGCTCAAAGCCAGCGGATACGAGGTCTACGATGCCGGTGTGGACGTCCCTGTGCAGGACATCGTCGACAAGGCGGAGGAGATGGGAGCGGATATCATTCTCGGTTCCGCCCTCATGACCACGACGATGCCGGCGCAGAGGGATATCGTCAACCTTCTGAAAGAAAAAGGGCTTCGCGACAAGTATTTTGTCTTGTTCGGCGGAGCACCCACATCGCAGCAGTGGGTGGAACAGATCGGCGCGGACGGGTGGTCGGACACGGGCCCCGGCTCCGTCAGGGTAGCAAATGAGTATATGTCCCAAAAAAAGAAATAATGAAAGAAAGGAGGTTGATCTAGGATGTCGCTTGTCCGTAAAGTGAATATTTACGACGTATTTGACAGAGCGAAGTCTGGCCAGCAGATGGAGGAATCCCAGTGGGATTACGAAGTCATTCCGCAGACCGCGTCTAAGCTCAAGGAAAAATACAAGATCAAGATGGACAAGACGAAGATGGTCCCCGAGGACAAGACCTTAATCGACAATCTGTACCTGGCAGGCATCGACATGCTGGAAGAGTGCGGAGTGTACTGCACCGACACCAAGCGTGTGATCAAGTACACCAGGGAAGAGATTATGGCGGCCATTGAGTCTGTGCCAACGAACGTGCAATACGGCGAGGGGAAAGAAGCGCTGTTCTTGAACCCGAGAAGTTACGACAGCAAAACGCCTCCGATCATACAGGGCGGCCCCACTGGCGCCCCCTGCTCGGAAGCCCTTTTCCTTCCGATCCATCAGTCTTATGCCCAGGAGGGCTTGGTAGACTGCATCGTTGACGGCGTCATGCAGACCATCAACGGCAGGGACCCAACCCCTGGCAGCCCCTACGAAATCGCCGCGGTAAGAGCGGAATGCCTGCAGGTGCGCGATGCCTGCATGCGCGCCGGTCGCCCCGGCCTGGGATTATAGGGGAGCGAAACTTCCCTGTCCGCCGCTGGCGTCATCGCCTCGGATTTTCCGGGCGGCATGCGGCCGAGTGACAGTCACGAAATTTCGCAGCTATGCGAGCTCAAGATCGACCAGAGCGCTATTTGTTACATTTCCCACTATATACAGAATGGGAACGTAATAATGGTCGAACAAATGCCAATATATGGCGGTTACGCCGGAGGTCTCGAGGAGACGACCATCGTAGGCGTAGCTACAACCATAAATTCATTTGTTATGGCTCACGCGACCTGGCATCTGGATGGACCGGTGCATGTGAGATGGGGCATCACGACCGCGAGAGAGGCTCTCGCCGTCGCGGGTCACGTTAGCATGACTATCGACCAGAAAACAGATATGATTTTGGGCAACCAGTATTACACGTTGGCGGGGCCTTGCACCGTCATGTGCCTGTTGGAGACAGCCGCCCAAGCGATCACGGACACGGCCAGCGGACGGGAGATCCTGTCCGGGGTCGCTGCCGCGAAGGGCGTCAAAACCAACTACCATACTGGTCTGGAAGCCAGAATGATGGCGGAGGCCGCCCGTGCCGTGACAGGTATGGAGACGGGCAAGGTGAACGGAATCCTCCACAATCTGGTAGCCGCCTACGAGAAGGATTACAAAACGGCTCCTGTAGGGAAACCCTTCCAGGATTGCTATGACACCGTGAGGATACTGCCCTCGCCTGAGTATTTGAAAGTATATGACGATGCCGTCAAAGTGCTTACGGACCTCGGGTTGGATTACTGGAAGAACAAGGGCAAATAAGCGGCGACATGGCGGACTGACGTTTCAAGACTGACGAACAGAGGGGAAATTTCCGACGGAGCAGGGTCTCTTGAAGAATATCCCCTCTTTCCATCGATAGAAATGGCAAAAGGGGAAGATTCGCAAGTTATTGAGCGGAGAATGGATCGATAAGGATCACGCGGACTCTAAATCCGCGCAGTCGGGTGTGACTCCCGGATTCTCCGCCAAACATCCAATCAGGAGGGTGACTTGCATGTTCCCTTTCACCGACGGGCAGAAAAGGAGATTGTTGGAGTTGGGCGCCGCCCCATCCGCCTGCGAGGCGGAGTTCGAGGATGCGGCAGCGAGCGATAGGCGCTTCAAGGCGCTGGAAAAAGAGCTGGTCAGCGCGTCAAAGCGACGGCTCGGCGATCTGAGGGAAGGATCTCGCCGCCCTGCGCTGCTCGTTTTGCAGTCAGAGGTCGAGTGCGCGCTGCGCGAGGAGGGCTTCGTGCAGGTGAGCACCCCCGTCATCCTGGCGAAGCGAATGCTCGAGAGGATGTCCATAGGAGACGGCCACGCACTTTCGTCGCAGGTGTTCTGGCTTGAGGACGACAGGTGTCTGAGGCCGATGCTCGCCCCGAACCTCTACAGCGTGTCCACGGATCTGATGCGGATATGGGAAAAACCGATCCGCATCTTCGAAATAGGCCCATGCTTCCGAAAGGAATCTCAGGGCAACCGCCACCTCAATGAATTCACGATGTGCAACCTAGTCGAATGGGGTACGCCCGAGGAAGCCCGAGCCGACCGGCTCAGGCAGCTGGCGCGCGTCGTCATGTCCGCCGCCGGGATAGACGGCTGCGACTTGGAGGAGACGGACTCCGAGGTGTACGGTCCCTCGCTCGACGTGGTCTGGAGAGGCATGGAGCTCGCCTCCGGCAACATAGGCCCGCACTTCCTGGACGCCAACTGGGGCATCCGCTCCACATGGGTCGGGCTGGGTTTTGGACTGGAGCGCCTGCTTATGGCGCGGCAGAAGACGAACAACATCCACAGCGTTGGCAAGAGCCTCAGCTATCTGGACGGCGTAAGGCTCAGAATAAATTAAATCCTGGAGAGATCCAATGACGATAAATCATAGGGACAGTTTTGACGAGACACTGCGAATGGCGATGGAAGACCATCCTCTTGAGGAATCCCATCTGGAAATTTTGCTCGGCGCGGAGGGGGTTCAGCGCGAAGCCCTCTATGCCGCGGCGCGGGAGTGCCGCCTGAAGCATTTCGGCGACCGCCTCTTCGGATATGGATTCATATATTTTTCGACGTATTGCCGCAACGACTGCACCTTCTGCTTCTATCGCAGGTCCAACGGAGACGCGCCGCGATACAGGAAGACGAAGGACGATGTGATCAGGACGGCCAAGGCCCTGACGGAGAGCGGTGCGCACCTGCTCGACCTAACGCTGGGGGAGGACCCTCACTACGTCATGGACGACGAGGGCTACGACATGCTGCTGGACATAGCGGACGACATGCGCGCGCTTAATGGTCTGCCGCTGATGATCTCCCCGGGGGTGTTGGAGGGCGGCAGGATCAAAAAAGCCGCGAGGGCCGGCATATCGTTCTACGCGTGCTATCAGGAGACGCACAACCGCCAGCTCTTCTCCGCGCTGCGCCAGGGACAGGACTACGAGACGCGATGGAACGCCAAGATGAGCGCGCGGGAGGGGGGGATGCTGGTGGAGGAGGGCATCCTGACCGGGGTTGGCGAGACGCTGGCCGACATCGCGCACTCGATCAAGACCATGAAGGAGATGCGAGCCGCGCAGGTCCGTGTCATGAGCTTCGTGCCTCAGAGGGGAGCGCCGCTGAAACGAGCTATCGAGGATGGCCTGTATCCGCGTGAGCTCAACACCATCGCGGTCATGCGCGTGTCGATGCCCGGCAAATTCATACCCGCGTCGCTCGACGTGGCCGGCAAGGCCGGGCTGAAGGAGAGACTCGACGCTGGCGCCAACGTCATAACCTCGCTCATCATGCCGGAGAGCGGTTTCGCCGGCGTCTCGAACGCTACGTTGGACGTCGACAACGGCAGCCGCTCTCTGCCGGGCATCTTGGACACGATAGGCGAACTCGGCCTTCGAATGGGCAGCGGGAGCGAGTTCGAAAGCGCGCTCGGCAAGCTGCGCGAGGAGTGCGAGATCCAATGCGCGTAGCGATCGTCGGGGGTAGGCTGCAGGGGGTCGAGGCCGCCTACCTGGCTCGCGAGGCGGGCTATGAGAGCGTGGTGGTGGATCGCGACAAAAACGCCCCGGCGTCCAGCCTGTGCGACAAATTCGTCTGTGGGGACGCCCTGGACCGTGCCGTGCTGAGGGAAGCCTTCGAGGGCGCTGACGCGGTCGTGCCAGCCATCGAAAACGACGCCGTGCTGGAGTCGGCTGGGCTCGCCGCGAAGGATAAGGGCATCCCGTTTCTGCACGACGAACACTCATACAGGATATCCTCCAGCAAACTGGAGTCCGACGAGATGTTCGGCGAAATCGGCGTCCCGGCCCCGGCGCCGTGGCCGCGCTGCGGGTTCCCGCTGATAGCCAAGCCCAGCGGGGAGAGCGGCAGCGCTGGGGTGGCGCTGATAGAGAACCGGGCGCAACTGGACGAATGGACGCGCCTGAACGGCGGCAAGCCCTACGTGCTTCAGCAGTATCTCCCCGGGCCGTCGTACTCCATCGAAGTCGTCGGGGATGGGGAGCGCTGCGGCGCGCTGCAGGTGACCGAGCTATTCATGGACGAGGTTCACGACTGCTGCCGCGTGATAACGCCGTCTCTCCTGGCGCCGGAGGCGGATGCCAAATTCAGGGAGATCTCCCTTCGCATCGCGCGCAGGCTGAAGATAAGGGGCGTGTTTGACGTGGAGATCATCTTGCACGAAAACGAGTGCAAGGTGCTGGAGATCGACGCGCGCCTGCCCAGCCAGACGCCCACCGCGGTATATCACTCCTCCGGTGTGAACATTTTGGAGTTGATATGCAGGTCCGCCTTGGACGGGCGTCTGCCCGAGACCGGCCGGAGCCGGGAGGAGTCCGTGCTGTACCAGCACATTTACGCGGACGGACGCGGCGTCTCGGTCCTCGGGGAGCACGTCATGGGTGCTTGCGGGCCGCTGCGAAAACATGACGGATTCCTTGGCGCCGACATAGCCATAACGAGCTGGAGCCCCGGAGCGAGCCCTTGGGCCGCCACGCTGATCTACCTCGGGGGGACGCGGGAGACGCTCATAGAGCGCCAGAGGGAGAGTGTCCTGAGTGCCAGAGGGCTGTAAAACAAATGACTCCGTATCTTTATGAGGAACGCTGATTTGCCGTCAGCGGCCTGAAGGAGGATCGTGAAGGGCATGACCAGGTTGGTTGAAGTGGACATTGCGGACCTTACTGAAAAACTTGCGAAGTACGACCTGTATTTGAAGGAAGTTTGCGGCAAAAACCTCGAGGGGATCGCTAAGACCGCCGCCAAAAAATCAGAGTCCCCGGCGGCGGCGCGAGTGGCGGTTGTGCCCGTAACGTCGGGCCTGGGCATCATAAACGGGTTCTCGGAGACGGTAGCAGGCATCGCCAATTTCCTTGGATACTCCGCGCGCGTCACGAACGAGACGGACATAGCCGGCATCGCCGAGGCTGTGAGCGGCCAGTGCGACATCTTAATGGCGGCCGACGACGAGACGTTCATCGCGGTGAACCCCAAAAAGCGGCTCGTCTCGGACAACAGCGAGGCCACTGGCCGGGGATACGCAACCGCGCTCTCGCTGGCGGCGGGGGGGCTTGAGAGCAGAGATGTGCTTTTGCTCGGAGCGGGCCCTGTTGGCCGCGCCGCCGCCGCCGTCATGCTCCTCGGCGGCGCGCGGCTGACCGTCTACGACACGGACGCGGGCAAAGCCGAGTCGCTGCGGCGCTCGCACCCATCCGTCCGAATCGCCCGAAACCTCGATGAGGCGCTGTCTGAACACTCGCTGCTCTTTGACGCGACGCCCTCCGGCGCTTTCATCCGCAAGGAGCCGCTCCGCCAGGACGCCATCCTCTCCGCGCCGGGCGTACCCCTCTGCCTTGACAGCGAGTGCGAGGAGTGGATGCGAGGGCGCGTGCTGCACGACGTGCTGGAGATCGGCGTGGCCACCATGCTGTTCGACGTGACATGAGGTTAACCCGGTTTCAGCCGGGTTCGATGTGAGGGCTCGGCACGGGAACACCGCCGTTGAGACCTTGTTGGATACATGCCTCTGGCCGCGAATTGCCATGAGGCGGCAAACCACTGACGGAAGGGTATTTGAATGGCCAAGACCATCGACAGGATAGTGAAGAAGGAACATGAAAAGGACATCGTCAAAAAAGTGTACAACAAGAACCAGAGCTTGTTCGCTATACTTGAAAAAATCAAGCTCTACACTTCGCGGACCGGCGTGCTGCACGGCGTCAGGAAAATCGAGATACACGGCCAGACCGCCACGATCACGACGCACTGCGGGCAGACGATAGAGGTGCGCGACTCGAAGAACAGCCGCGTCGGGCGCTGGCTGCGGAACCGCTGGATGGTCGAGCCCTGCGCCAAGTGCAAGATCCCGGGCTGGAAGCTCGAAAAATACTCCACGACTCGTTTCGTGAAAAAGAGGAGCCGCTGACCAATGGACATCATAGTCGCTTGCAAGACAATTCGCATGGAGCTGGAGAAGGTGATCGAGGAGACGGCGTGCCCGTTCCCCGTGATCTGGATGGATCCGGGCCTTCACGACGTCCCGAAGAAACTTCACGGCGTTCTGCAGGAGACGCTGGACAGAATTGCCAACGTCGAGCACGTCCTGCTGTATTTCGGTTTTTGCGGCAACGCGCTCCTGGGGCTGGTGCCGCACGGATTCAAGCTCGTGTTCCCAAAGGCTGACGACTGCATCACGCTGCTGCTGGGCTCCTCAAACCGCCGCAAGGAGCTGGAGCCGCGCAGTTATTTCTTCACCCCCGGCTGGCTTGGCAACGGCAAAAGCATCCTGACCGAATACGACGACGCGGTAAAGGAGTTCGGCGAGGCGTCCGCGGATTACGTCTACGAATTCATGCTGAGCGGATACCAGCGCGCGCTTCTGGTGGACACGCACGTAGGCGACATGGATGCCGTGAGGGAGATGACGCGCCCGTTCACCGAAAAGTTCAAACTCTCGCAGGAACTGGTCGAGGGTGACACGCGGATGTTCCGCCAGATGCTGGCCAAAGAATGGGACGAGAATTTCGTCGTCATCCAGCCGGAGGAGGAAGTGACATCCGCACATCTCTTCGGGGAGCGGTGACGCGCGTAGGAAGACTATGGATCTGATTTTACGCAACGGCAAAATAAGCACGATGGACCGGAAAAAACCAGAGGTTTCGGCGGTCGCGGTCGATGGCGGGCTTGTCGCGGCAAGGGGAACCTCGGAGGAGATAATGGCGCTCAAAACGCGGGACACCGACGTGGTCGATCTTGGGGGCGCTCGCGTCGTGCCGGGTTTCAACGACTCCCATCTGCACATCCTGAATTACGCCGTGTTGAACGAGGAGTGCGATTTGCGGGGCTTCAGATCGGTCGGCGAGATAGTCTCCAGGATGAAGCGGCACATCGGAGAGAAACGGATCCCCAAGGGCAACTGGGTCATCGGAACACAGTGGAACCAGGAGCTTTTCGCGGAGAAAAAATTCCCCACGAGGGACGACCTCGACGCGGTCTCCAGAGAACACCCGGCAGTGTGCATCAGGGCGTGTTTCCACGTCGTCTGCGTCAACACCAGGACGCTGGAAATGATGGGTCTCTGCGGGGGCGGGGCGCGAAGCGCCGCGGCGCCGATACGGTTCCGCGGCGCCTGGGCTATCGGGGAGAAGGAGGTCAGGACGGGCATCTTCGCCGAGTCCGCCGCCGATGCGGTGTTTGACGCGATTGCCCAAACCTCCCCAGACGAGATCGCCAAATATCTGGCCAAAGTGGGTTTAGAGCTTACTCGGCACGGTATCACGTCGCTGCAGAGCGACGACTTTCCCGACGCCGTGAACTACGAGGACGTGATAGCGGCTTACGTCGGCTTGGCGCGGGACGGGCGCCTGCTTTTCAGGGTCTGCCAGCAGCGCAGGCCGCCGGACGGGTGCGATCTGGACGACTTTTTGAGCGAGCCCCATGACCTCTCCGGTGCCGATGGGTTTTACAAACTCGGTCCGGTAAAGTTCGTCGCTGACGGGTCGCTAGGCGCGCGCACGGCGTTCTTGAGCCGCCCCTACAGGGACGACCCCTCTACGCGCGGGGTGGCCATCCACTCCCAGGACGAGCTGGACTATCTGGTACGCCGCACGCACGAAGCGGGACAGTCCGCGGCGATTCATTGCATCGGCGACGCGGCGGCCTACATGGCGATGGAGAGCATACGCAAAGCATCGGAGCCGAAAAAATTCGATGCGCGTCACGGGCTCGTCCACTGCCAGATCACCGACGCGCCCCTTCTGAAGATGTTCAGGGAGCTGCGCGTGCTGGCCTACGTGCAGCCGATTTTTTTGGACTCGGACCTGCACATCGTGGAGAGCAGGGTCGGCGGATCCCTCGCCGCCACGAGCTACAATTTCAAGACGATGGCGGACACTGGCGTTGCCATGTCCCTCGGCACCGACTGCCCGGCGGCGCCCGTCAACCCCATGCATAATATTTACTCGGCTGTCACCAGAAAGGACCTCGCCGGCAACCCAGCGGGCGGTTTCCTCCCCGAGCAGCGCATGACGGTCTGGGAGGCCGTGCGCGCCTACACGGCGGTCTCCGCGTACTGCTCCCGCGAGGAGGACGTGAAAGGGACGATAGAGCGAGGCCGCATGGCCGACATGGCCGTTCTGTCGGACGATATCTTCGAGATGGACCCGGACGGGATCAAGGACGCGGGGGTCGACATGACGATCCTGGGCGGGAGGATAGTGTGGCGAAGATGACGTCGGGTCGCATCCGCCAGCTTCGCCTAGGAGTAACATAAAGGCCTAAAGGTATTTTTTATTTATCCTTTAGGCCCTCGGTGATAAATCGTTTTTAAAACTCTCGCCTCGGGTCGTGCGAGCCGCATACCGCTCCGGTCTCCGGGTCGATCAGTATCGCGTTCACGTCGCCCATCGGCTCCTGGACGGAGACGTTGTATCCCATGCCTGTCAGTTTGTCCGACACGTCCTTAACAACCCCGTAGGCCTCGACCCGCAGCTCATCGGGGAGCCACTGCATGTGGATGCGCGGAGCCTCTACGGCCTCGCTGATGTTCATCCCGTGGTCTATGACGTTGGATATTACCTGGAGCGTGGTGGTGATTATCCTGGAGCCTCCGGGGCTGCCAGCGACAATGAACACCTTGCCGTCCTTGAGAACCAGCGACGGGGACATGGAGCTCAGGGGGCGCTTTCCTGGCGCTATGCTGTTGGCGTCGCTCCCCACAAGCCCGTAGATGTTCGGGACGCCGGTCTTGGCCGAGAAGTCATCCATCTCGTTGTTGAGCAGGAATCCAGCGCCCATTACGGCGGCGCCGCTCCCGTACCAGTCGTTTACGGTGTAGGTGACGGACACCGCGCTGCCGTCCTTGTCGACGATAGAGTAGTGCGTGGTGTTCTTCCCCTCTTTTATCTCGGAGAGCCCTGGTTTGACCTCCGAGCTCGGGGTTGCCTTTTTATTAGCGGCGACTATCTTGTCGTAGATGGACTTGGCATATTCCATTGACGTGAGCTTCTCCACCGGGACCTCGACGAAATCCGGGTCGCCCATGTACTCAGAGCGGTCGGCGTATGCGTAGCGCATCGCCTCCGCCATGACGTGCAGCGTCTCGGACGAGGCGAAGCCCAGCGCCCTGATGTCGGCGTATGACATGACGTTGAGTATCTGGAGGAGGTGCGTGCCGCCGGAGCTGGGCGGGCTCATGGATATTATGTCATACCCGCGGTACTTTCCCGATACGGGCTCGCGCCACTTGACATCGTACTCCTCGAGGTCCTTCAGCGTGATCAGCCCGCCGTTCTTGGCCATGTCGTCGGCGATCAGCTTGGCGGTCGCTCCCCTGTAAAATCCCTCGTCGCCGCTCACGGAGATGCGCTTCAGGACCTCGGCGAGATCCTTCTGGACGAATATCTCCCCTTCTTTGTAGGTGCCGCCGTCCGGTTTTAGGAAATATTTTTTCGACGACTCGAACCGCGCGAACCTCTCGGCGTAATCCGCCATCGTTATCGCGCCGAACTCGTTGGTAGCAAAGCCCTCCTCGGCTAGCTTTATGGACGGCGCGATTACCTCGGCCAGCGGTTTCGTCCCGTATTTGGCCAGCATCGCGTTCAGCCCGGCCACTGTCCCCGGAACCCCCGCAGCCCTGTAACCGACGGTGCTGGCCTCCGGTATGACGTTGCCGTCCTTGTCGAGATACATGTCCCTCGACGCGGCGAGAGGCGCCTTCTCGCGGAAATCCACGGCGACGGTCTCCTTCCCGGCGTTGTGGATTATGGCAAACCCGCCGCCGCCCACGTTGCCCGCCGCCGGAAGCACCACCGCCAGCGCGTAGCCCACGGCCACCGCCGCGTCGACCGCGTTGCCGCCGTTGTCCAGCACGCTCTGCCCTATCGCGTCCGCGAGCCTGTGGCTCGAGAGCACCAGCCCGTTCCCCCCGCTCCTTATCGGCGGATACGCAGCCGCTTCGAGACGGGACGCCGCCATCATGAGCGGCATCACGGCAAATATCGCGGCGATGAAACAAGCGGTCAAACCGTTAGTGAAATTTCTCCTCATAATCATGACCTCCTCGTCAGTCGTCCCAGACAAAAAACAATCAGTAACGCGAAACGTTCAATAACTCTCGGCAGATCCTGCGCAGCTGCGATATTGCCCGGCGATACCCCCTTAAGCGATGTGACGTATATTACGTGAAAGCCATAATGGTCAGGCCGCGGCGATGCCTCGGTTCTCCGCGCGTTTGCGCGACGTCGGGTCCAGGATGCCCTTCCTTATGCGGACGGACTTCGGCGTTATCTCGACGAGCTCGTCGTCCTCTATCCACTCCAGTGACGACTCCACGGTCATCTGGCGGGGAACGTCCAGCACCACGGTGGCTTCCTTCGTGGCCGACCTGTGGTTGGTCTGCTGCTTCCTCTTGGCCGGGTTGCAGGGGAGGTCCTTCGTCTTGGAGCTCTCCCCGACGATCATCCCGCAGTAAACCCTGTCGCCTGGGTTTATGAAGAGCGTGCCTCTCTCCTGCAAGTTTTCGAGGCTGTAGCTGGTTGCCACTCCAGAGTCCATGCTGACCATGGAGCCCCGCGAGCGCGACACCACCTCCCCCGCCCACGGGGCGTATCCCGTGAAGCGGGACGCCAGGATGCCCAGCCCCCTGGTGTCGGTCAGAAACTCGCCCCTGTAGCCGATCAGCCCGCGCGTTGGGATGCGGAAGGCGATGCGCAGCGTGCCGGTCCCACCGTTCTCCATGCCTAGCAGCTCCCCCTTGCGAAGCGCTATTTTTTGTATCACGATGCCCTGGTACTCCTCGGGCACGTCTATTATCAGCTCCTCCATCGGTTCCAGCAGCTCTCCGCCGCGACCAGTCTGGGTTATCACCTCTGGGCGGGAGACGCAGAACTCCATTCCCTCGCGCCTCATCTCCTCGATCAGTATGCCCAGGTGAAGCTCGCCCCTTCCTGAGACCTTGACCCCGTCGGGCCGCCCTATGTCTTCCACGCGGAGCGCCGGATCGATCCTCGTCTCGCGCTCCAGCCGCGCCTTTATCTGCCTCAGCGTCACGGCGCTGCCGTCCTCGCCGGCGAATGGTCCGGTGTTGACCAGGAAGAACATGGACACCGTTGGTTCCTCTATGTCGAGGGGAGGGATTGGGGACGCGGTACGACACGGGTCCGATATGGTGTCGCCGAGCGTTATGTCGTCGGGGCCGGAGAACCAGATTATCTCGCCCGCCCCCGCCTCGTCGACCTCCCTGCGCTCCAGCCCCTCAGTGATGAAGAGGTGGGCGCAGGTCTCCTCGGACTGGGACACTACCTCGAAATCCTTCTGCTCATGGCTGGTCCACCTCGTGTGCGTCACCATTATCGTATCGCCCCTCTTGAGGCGGCCGCTCGTAACGCGCCCGCAGGCGATGCGGCCAAGGTAGTCGCTCCACGTTATGGTGCTGGCCTGCATCAGGAATGGGCACCCCTCGTTCACCTTGGGGGGCGGTACGAAGCTCACTATGACCTCGAAGAGCTCATCCATTCCCCTCCGCTCGCCGCTGGAGGAGTCCCGCGCCATCCAACCGTCGAGTCCGGAGCCGTACAGCACCGGAAATTCGCACTGCTCGTCCGACGCGCCGAGCTCTATGAAGAGGTCGAACGTCTTGTCGAGAGCCGAGGCCGGCGTCGCGTTCGGCCTGTCCACCTTATTTACCACCACGATGGGTTTCAATCCCAAGCGCAGCGCCCGCATGAGGACGTAACGGGTCTGGGGCATCGGCCCCTCGTTGGCGTCGACCAGCAGGAGGACGGAGTCAACCATGGAGAGAACCCTCTCGACCTCCCCCGAGAAATCGGCGTGTCCCGGTGTGTCGACTATGTTTATCTTGTATCCGTTCCAGTCGACGGAGCAGTGTTTCGCCTTGATGGTTATGCCCCGTTCCTTTTCGAGGGAGAGGCCGTCCATCACTCGCTCCTCCACGCGGGCGTTCTCGCGGAAGGTTCTGGTGGCCCTGAAGATGGAGTCTATCAGGGTCGTCTTTCCGTGGTCTATGTGGGCTATTATCGCCACGTTGCGAATCTTTGAAGCGTCACGCACTAATTGTCACCCCATTATCATGTATGCACAACTTGAACAAATAAATATCTTAACACTTAACCGGAAATTATGCTAGAATGCCGCGGGAAGTATTTCATCCAGTCGCTGTCGGCCCAATGCCGATGGAGGAAAGTCCGGGCTCCGCAGGGCAGGGTGCAGGAGAAACTCCTGTGGGTGCGAACTCAAGGAAAGTGCCACAGAAAACAAACCGCTTCCCCGTTTCAAGGGGCAGCAAGGGTGAAAAGGCGAGGCAAGAGCTCACCGGACGCGCGGCGACGCGCGCGCCTGGCAAACCCCACCCGGAGCAAGATCGAATAGGGGAGGTTGACGCGGCCCGCCGACTCCCGGGTACGATCGCACAGATAAATGACTGGGCACGACAGAACCCGGCTTACGAAATGCTTCCGCTTCATGTCTTTCGATGGAGAGGCGTGTTTCTCATCTCGCCTCTCCATCGTCTTTTGCTGTTTTCGACACCTGTTGACAGTCAATCAACCGAAAATTGATAAAAATATTTAATTATTACCAGAATTCGCACTCGTTTTGTTTTATGATCCAATCGTAACTCAATTATTGAAAGGGAAATGATTTTATGAGCCACGCTGAGTATCATCACGTGCATTCCGAGGGGGATCAGAAAGCTGTCCTCAATCGTATCTCTCGCGCCATAGGCCACCTGGAGTCGATCAAGAGGATGGTCGAGAAAGACCGTGACTGCAGCGACGTACTGATACAGCTTTCCGCCGTCCGATCCGCCATAACAAACGTCAGCAAGCTTATAATGCGCCACCACATAGAACACTGCGTAATCGACGCCGTTCACAGCGGCGAGTTTGACCGCATAGACGATTTTAAAAATGCCATTGAGCGGTTTATAAAGTGATGTCTCTAAAAAATCGGAAGAGGCCCCTCATTAATAACCGGAGAGAGGCCTCTTGTTGATTTTGTGTACCGCTGCCGCGGTCCCACATTGACTGGATTGGTAGTGGCCTGCAACGAGCTGGTGAAGGAGCTCGCTGCTTAAGAATTTATCACCAGTTTGGCGGACCAACAAGCTCCCCCGGGGGGATATTGGTTCGTCAAGAAAGCACTGATTTATAGCCCATACATCTCCAGCCTTTCTTCGTCGGTCAGTATTTCCACGGCGCTCCCTTCCGCGCAGACCTCCCCGTCACGCAGGACGACCGCGCGTGAGCAGAGCCGTCTCGCCAGATCGAGGTCGTGTGTCGCCACCAGGATGGTTTGAGACAGGGACGAGAGCAGCCTTATCAGGTTCCTCCTGGAGCGGGGATCAAGGGACGACGACGGCTCATCCAGGAGGAGCGTACTTGGGGCCATGGACAGGACCGATGCCAGCCCCACAAGGCGTTTCTCCCCGCCCGACAGCCTGTCCGAGATGCGGTCTCTCAGGTGTGAGGCGTCAAGCCGTCCCAGCGAAGTGTCCACCCTGCAACTTACCTCCTCCTCCGGCAGCCCCATGTTACGGGGGCCGAAAGCCACGTCCTCGCTGACCTTCGTCATGAAAAGCTGGTCGTCAGGGTTTTGAAAGACAATGCCGACCCTGGCGCGTATCTCGGGTACGGTATTTCTGGAGAGTACGATTCCGTCCACGGAGATCTCGCCGCCCGATACGGGCAGTAACCCTACTATAGCGCGAAGCAATGTCGATTTGCCCGCGCCATTGGCGCCGACAAGCGCCGCGCGCTCCCCGCGGCCGAGCGCGAAGCCCACTCCGTTGAGAGCGAGGTTCCCGTCCGGGTAAATTACAGAAACGCCTTTCAGCTCAAGCATCTGGGAATGATCATTGCGCCGCACACGGCCGCCAGGATCAGCATGTCGCCCGCGCCGAGTCGTTCGCGGCGGGGGGTCGGGTAAGCCCCGGAAAAGCCCCTGCACTTCATAGCGCTGTACACCCTCCCCGCCCGGTCTATGCTGCGCAGCAAAAGCGCGCCGACGAACGCGCCGGTGTCTCCCATGCGGATACCTCGCGCTCCGGGGCAGCGGACGGCGTATGCCTCGTACAGGGTGCCGGTCTCGCCGGTCAGCACGCCCAGATAGCGGTACGTCAGAACGAGCTGCAGCACAAAGAGTTCCGGCACCTTCATGAACACGAGCTGGCGTGACAGATCCGCCATGCCCGTCGCGGACACGAGAAGCAATACGGCCGATACGGACAGCACGGTCTTCGACATTATCGATACGAAAGATACCACTCCGCCTGTCACCGCAAAACCTCCTACGGACATCACCGGCTCCGTGTCGAAAAGGACATTGCCTATTCCCCCGAACAGCGTGAAGGGCAGCGCCGGGAGCAGCCTCCGCATCAGGATCCGAGGGGGCGTCTCGGACAACGGCACGAGAATGGCGGGGTAGAGAAAATATGGCGTGAGGGCGCTGACCTCGTAGCGCCCGAAGGATACGACGACGGCCACGTAAACTATGGTCGCGGCCATCTTGACGAAAGGGTGCAGCCTGTGGATAACGGTGTCGCGCCCGGCGCACATCTCAAGCGTGTTCAGACCGGAGAGCGCGCCGAACCCGACGAAAGACCCGCTGTCGCGCCTATACATTATTCCCAGCGTGTTTTTTTAACGCGGAGGCCAATAACCCGGCGACGAACGCAAGAACCAGGGTGAGCGCGCCGCCTACGATCCCGGCGGTACTCGTTCCCAACGCGGAGCCTTCATCGCCCGCCGATTTGAAACCGTAGTCCGGCATGAACGCCGTCTTCTCCTGTATGGCGGCGGCGCTGTCATAAGCCCCGCCCTCCCTCTCAAACTCGGCGGTGCCCGCCGCCTTTTCCATGGACCACTCCAACCCGTCCGGGTAAGACGAAGCGTAAAGCGACAGCCCGCCGCCTATGACCGCCGCCATAGCCAGCAACGCAAGCAGCGTCTTCCCGAACGATAGCGCGCCGCGGTCTTCTCCACGCGCCGTGCCGCGCGAAGCGGCGTAAGAGTCCAGTATGTCGGGCCGTGCCTGGAACACGAAGCATAACACGGCTGCGGTGATGGCCCCCTCTATCACCCCAATAGCGAGGTGAATTGGCTGCATTAGCAGCACAAATGTCCCAAACGGGAGCTCGGTGACCCCGGAGAGCAAGGTCTGCAGCACGACGCTGAATGCCCCTAGTTGAAGGCCGACGACGACGGACACCACGGACGCCGCCGTTATCCTCCCACGGCTCAGGCCGCTCCTGACCATAGGCTTGAATATAAGCGGATACGCCACGAAACAGGCGTACACGCCCATGTTGAATATGTTGCATCCTAGGGCCAGCAACCCCCCGTCCGCGAAGAAAAGACACTGTATTATGAGCACAGCCGCTATCGTCAGTAGCGAGGCGTAAGGACCAAGCATCGCCGCCAGCAGGATGCCGCCCCCTATGTGCCCGCTCGACCCGGTGGCCGGTATAGTGAAATTGATCATCTGGGCCGCGAACACGAACGCCCCCATGACCCCCATTACGGGCGCCCTGCCTTCCACAGAAGCTCCAAGATTTGATTCGCCAGCGCTTTTCAGCTTCACAACGGAATAAGCCAAAGCCCCAGCGCTCGCCAACGCCATTACTCCGCTCACGGCGGGTGAAAGCAACGCGTCTGCCATATGCATGGTTGAATACCTCCTAAAATTTCAGCGATAAAATAGCGATGGAAGACCGAGTTAAATTTAAGACACGCTGACTATAAATTAGCTATGTCATGCTGTCCCTCCCCCGTTTTTTGACCTCTGGATTTTTTTGCGCAAAACAGCCACGCCTGGATTATTGCGCGGAGCGGCTTCGCGCGCAACCCCCCAGGGGGGATACGCGCGAAAGGACGATCGTCCCCGCGCAGTCCCTACACCCTATAACCTGGGACGTGGAACACCCTTCTTTCAGACCATTAGGCTATGGAAGAAACCATGACGATAGGCGGAGAATCAATGTTTTCGACGATTCCAATGAAAATCACTTAGTGAATGGTTTTCCCCACTTCTCCTGTAAGTGTTTCCTGTTCGGACGCCGTCTTTTGTCCTCGACAACAAAAGACACGAGATAAACAGCGCGCTCACCGAAGTGACTGTTTATCTCGTCAACCGCTCTGTGAAACCGCGTTTCCCTTACTTTATTTTTTGCCGTTCAACGCCTTGTGCTCAACGTTTATGAAGTGCAGCATCTCATCCAGTATCCGTGCTGAGTCCGCGTAGGCGATCTGACAGGTTCCAACGGCCCTGTGTCCTCCTCCGCCGTATTTCAGCATCAGGGAGCCCACGTCGACCGTCGATGTCCTGTTCAGTATGCTGTAGCCGACGGAGAAGACGCAGAACTCCTTGTCCTTGCCGTCGAAGATCCTGATGCTTATGTTCTGGTACGGGAAGAGCGCGTACACGACGTGCCTGTTGCCGACGTAGGTCTCCGGGACGTCGCGCAGGTCGGTCACTATCACGTCTCCCTGGGCGGTCGAGTACTCGAACATCATCTGCAGGAAGTTCGGCTTGTGCTCCTCGTATCGCCGCACCCTCTCCTGCATGTCATCCAGCTCCAGTATCTCGTCGACGCCCTTAGTCCGAAGCTCCTCTATCAGCGTGAGCATCAACTGGTAGTTGGATATTCGATAGTCACGGTAGCGGCCCAGACCGGTGCGCGGGTCCATCATGAAGGAGAGCAGAACCCACCTCGTCGGGTTGAGTATCTCATCCCTGGCGAATTGAGCGGCGTCCGCCTTGTCCGCCGCCTCCAGCATCTCCTTGAAGCGCCCCAGCTTCTCGTCCCCTCCGTAATACTCGTATATGACGCGCGCGCAACTCGGCGCGGGCCAACTGGAACCCTTGAACTCCACCCCCTCCGCGAGCCCCCTCTCGGTCTCGCTGGTGTGATGGTCAAACCATATGCCGCAACCAGGGACGTAGGGGATGTTAACGAGTATGTCCTCGTTCGACACATTTATCAACCCATCCTGGATGTCCTTCGGGTGGACGAATTTGATATCGTCATACATATCAAGTTCCTTTAACAGAACAGCGCAAATCAACCCATCATAGTCTGAACGAGTCAGGAGCCTCATGCGTCTACCTCCTACTGTCGGTCCTCAAAATTTTTTAAGATTATGATTGTAACTTCGGTTATTTATACTATTTTTTCGCCCGTTCGTCCATCTCAAACGCAAAAACAATATAAGGACTTTTTGGGAAACGCCAATTCTACGCCCAAAACGACATTCAAGCGTTTGGGAGCGCTGGTTCCAGAGTGGTTTGAATCCTTACCCTTCAGGCCCTTAACAATAAATCAGCGTTTTCTTTAATTTACGCGCGCAAGCCCGGACGGTCGAGGCTCGCGGTGCGGCCAGTGATTCATCAAATCCAACTTTTCAGAATGATAACACCTTTCACGAATCTTTTAAAGGCCGCGCCGGCCGGATTGTCGCCCCGCGCCGTGCGGCGGCTCACCTCGGCTCGAACCGCCTCTGGAACCTGCCTCGTCCGCCGCTGCAATAGACGAGGGCCGCGGACTTGTTCCACGGGCCGTGCGACCTCGGGTCTATCGACAGCGACGCGTGCAGGAGGGGAGTGTTTCGAGTCGACATGAACGCGTGGCGGAGGGCCTCCCCTCGAGAATCGGGGGCGCGGCGCAGAACATCCCCCACCCACTGCACCGAGTCATACGCGAGAAGCGTCCCCGAGAAATCCCCGCCCGACGCGCTCTCGTTGTACTTGTTTCTGTAGAGAGCCTGGTACGACTGGAGCTGAGGGTCGTCGGGGGACGATGGGAGTATCCACCAACTGTTGTCCATGCTCGATCCCCCCACAGCCTGCATCGTCTCGTCATAAGCCATGCCCAGCACGACTCCGCCGTACCCCCGCTCCCGAAGGGGCTTGAGCAGCGGCGCCGCGTCCGGCGCTCGGTTCAGTATGACCACAGCCTCCGCGCCTGATGAAATTATTTCCTCTATCGAAGCACGGTCGAGGCCCCCTCGTTTCGTGTAGGTCTCCTCTCGGACGACGGCGCCCCCGTAGGCTGCGTTCCACTCCAAAAACGCGCGCCTCATCTCTAAGGAGTCGGTGTCGTAGGCCTCGCTAACCAGCGCGGCGTTTCTCCGCTTCAGCCCTCTTGAGAGGAAGTAGGCCGCCAGCTTGCCCTTGTACGCGTTGTCGAGATTCATCCTGAACGAGTAAAGCGACGGTCTGTCGTTCGTCGCCATAGTGACGGCCGCCGCGCTGGATTCGGGGAAGACGAGCGGGATCTCGCGGCTGTCCGCGAGCTTGGAGATGGCCTCGTTGACGCCGTCGCCGCACACGGATATGGCCGCCGCGGCGTTCTTTTCGCGCAGCAACGCGCCGAAGGAGCTCGCCGCATCCTCCGGGGACCGCGGGATGTCGTGTCCGACTATGCGGACGGGCCTCCCCCTGACCCCTCCGTCCGCGTTGATCTGATCCGCCGCCATCTGCGCCGCCTTGAGTCTCACGTGCCCAGACGCGGCGCCCGCACCGGAGAGATGGGCCATGAAGAGTATCCTGTGCTCGCTCGGCACGGAGTAGCGCGACTCGGTTATCGTCACGAAGAGCCCCAGAAAACTCATTATTATGCAAAGCAGCAGGAGACCGTTCCGAAGGGTTTTTTTCCTGAACGGCGCCGTGCGGGGACGCTTGGCTATACCCCTCGCTATCGACTCCAGAAAGCCGCTGTGAGCCTCTATGTGCCCGTCAGGCGGCGGGTCCTCCGAGCCGCACTCCAAAATGCGCGATATCGCGCCTGCCGCCCACCGCGCCGACTCATCGGCGAAACCGAGGTTCAGCCGCAGCCTCTCTATTACGCGCTCCCTCTCCTCCGCGAATTTTTCCGGAGACGGCAGTCCCCCTCCCCTGGCGATCTCCCTCAACGCGAAGGATAATATGAATATATCCCTCCTGGCGTCGCCGCACTCATCCTCCAGAAGCTGGCCGAGGCGCTCCGTGTCCTCCAGCAGGGCACGTCCGTAAACTTCTATCAAATCCCTCGCAACTTCCACGAGCCTGTCACTCAACGCGGGATACCCCCTCATCCTGCGGTTTTGAACACTGCCGCAATTACGTTAGGAAAACGCTGATTTGGAACCCATGCCCCAAAACGCTTAAATGTCGTTTTGGCCATTTAATCCGCGTTTTCTTGTAAGATTATACAATAAGCGCCGCCGGACAAGGCCGGGCATCGCCATATCGCGCGGATTTTATGAATTTTATATGGTGTACCGGATAGAATTGGGATATACTACAATATGGAATTTTATCAATCCATCAAACCCGCAAGAGAGGGGGAATTACGAGTGAAACAAGTTCCTTCTTACAAGATGAGGATACCCATAGACAAGATACTGGATTACCCCAACGCGGTCTTTACGCGGGACATACTCTCGCAGACCGGGGCGACCGTGCTGCTTCCCCGCATGGTTCCGATAAACAAATTGGCGGAGGGGCTGAAGAACCCCGGAAGGATAATCAGCTCCCTCGACAAGATGGGGGTGAAGACGGTTGATATAGAGATACCGCGGGACATTGACGACGATGAGATCCTGCTGCGGGTCAAGGAGCTCGACCCGTCCGTGGTGCTGATAGACAACGATGTCACCAAACACGCCCAGTCCTTCATAGGGAACATACTCCAGCAGACCGCCCTGAACGATAAATTCCGCTTCCCCAAAGAGTCGGTGGAGGAATTGAGCAAGGACCTCACGGCGGAGATCGAGAAGGCCTCGCAGATAGCGTTGTCGATGATATCGGGCGACGCGGACTCATACACCCAGAATCACTCGCTCAACGTCTCCATGCTAGCCGGGTACATCGCCAAAAAACTCGCCGAGGACAAAAAAGCGCCGCGAAACCTCGTAGAGAAGACTGTGACGGCTGGGCTGTTCTTCGACATAGGCAAGACTGCCACGCCGAAGGAGATACTGAACAAACAGGGCGAGCTCGACCTGAGTGAGATCGAGATAATGAGAGACCACATCAACGAGAGCCTGGCGATCTGCAGGAACTCGGGCATAACGGACAAGGACGTGCTGGACGGCATAGCGTCACACCACGAGAGATACGACGGCTCCGGCTATCCAAAGGGGCTGGTTGGCACCCAGATACCGCTCATAGGAAGGATACTCGCGGTGGCCGACACGTTCGACGCGATGACGTCCGCCAGGGTCTACAAGGACGCCGTGTCCTCCAAGATGTCGTTCAATTTCATCATGAGCGCCAACGAGACGCAGTTCGACCCGGACATATGCAAGATATTCATCACCGGCATGGGTGTGTACCCCCCAGGCAGCGTGGTCGAGCTGTCGAACGGCCAGGTCGCCTCGGTCGTCACCATGAGCGGGGGCAACATGCTCCAGCCTAAGGTGGCGATCAAGGACGGCGGGAAGAACAAAGTGATAGACCTGGTGCGGGAGAAATTATTCATCAAAAAATCCCTCGACATGGAGCCAAAGGACGAGGTCGACTTGCTCGGCATATAATATAATCTCTGGCGCGCGCGGCGCGCTCAGGTATTTTGGCGTTTCCTGCCTCCGAGATAAGCCTCCTCGATCTCGGGGTTGCCCAGCAGGTCCTTGGAGCTCCCCTCCATAGTTATGACTCCGGTCTGCAGGACGTAAGCCCTGTGGGAGAGCATGAGCGCCTTTCGCGCGTTCTGCTCCACTATCAGGATCGTCATGCCGAGCGTTTTGTTTATAGCGTCGAGCTCCTTGAATATCTCGGTGATTATGATGGGCGCCAGGCCCAGTGATGGTTCGTCCAGAAGCAGCACCCTCGGTCGGGCCATCAGCGCCCTTCCTATGGCCAGCATCTGCTGCTCGCCCCCCGACAGGGTGCCAGCGTACTGCGAGGCGCGCTCCTCGAGGCGGGGGAAGAGACTGTAGACGCGGGACATCTGCTCGCTCATCTCTCCCCTGTTCTTCAGGGGAAACGCCCCTATCTCGAGATTTTCACGGACCGTGAGCGGCGCGAAGAGCTTCCTGCCCTCGGGGGAAAGACTGACCCCCGCGCTCACCACCTGATAGCTGCGCTCGGGCAGCGGGGTCCCGTCGAGCAGTATCTGCCCCCCCGATCTCCTCGCATCCCCCATTATAGCCGCCATGAGCGTCGACTTCCCCGCCCCGTTGGCCCCGATGACCGCCGCGATCTCCCCTCGGCGGACGTCCAGGCTCACGCCCTTGAGCGCTCTTATGGCCCCGTAGTCGACCGACAGGTTCCGCACGGACATTATGACGCGATCGGACTCCGGCCCCGCATTCCCGATCATATTCACTCCTCCTCCCCCAGGTACGCTTTCAGCACCTCGGGATGGCCCTGTATGTCCCGCGGAGGACCCTCGGCTATCAGCGCGCCGAAGTTCATGCAGACCACGCGGTGGCATATCCGCATCACCATGTCCATGTGATGCTCTATCAGAAGTATGGTGAGCTTGAAATCCTCGTGTATCTTGACTATGAGGTCATTGAGCGTCGAGACCTCCTCCGCGTTCATACCAGCGGCGGGCTCGTCGAGAAGCAACAGGCTGGGCTTCAGCGAGAGGGCGCGCGCAATCTCGAGCCTCCGCTGCAACCCGTAGGGCAGAGTGCCGGCGGGCTGACCGGCCCTGTCGGCGAGCCCGACCCTCTCCAACAGCCCCATGCTCTCGTCCCTGATGGCGCGCTCCGTCCCGCGCCATCTTCCAAGGTGGCTGACCGCCTCGAAGAATGAATACCTGTGATGATACTGCGCCGCGGTCATGACGTTCTCCAGGACGCTTGACGCGGCGAACAGCCTCAGATTTTGGAACGTCCTAGCGATCCCGAGCGCCACGACCTGATACGTCTTGAGCCTGTTTATGTTCGCCCCTTTGTACTCCATTTCCCCGCCGGTCACGTCGTAAACGCCGGTGACGAGGTTGAAGATGGTCGTCTTTCCCGCGCCGTTGGGGCCGATGAGCCCCGCCAGCTCCCCCTCCGCGACTGAGAACGACATATCCCGCACGGCGTGAATGCCTCCGAACGACTTGTTCACACCCTTCAGCTCCAGGCAGGCATCCATTGGCGTCCTCCTCACATCCCGCGCCCCGCCGCGCGAGAGTCGTCGATTTTTTTTACCAGCTTGATTATGCCGCCCAGCGCCCAGGCGAAAGACGCGCAGATGGCACAGGCAATGACGACCGCCAGCGCGGCGTTCGGGGCTACGGACTTGTGCAGGGGCGCTCCGAATTTCACGGCGCCTGACATAAGGCTCGGGATGCAACTCAGATATTCCGCCAACGAGATGGCGCGGACGGAGGATGGTTGGAAGCAGTAGCTCACCGGTATGCCTATCAGAACGCCGGCCAACCCGAATCGCGCGGCCGTGTCGCGCGTCAGCGCCTTCGCGCGTGACAATGCGCGTTTGAGGCTGTCCCAGCCGAGCTCATTGGCGCCCATCAGACCCTCCGGCCGAAGGACCATCACCAGCACAAGCACGAGCCCGTAGATCAGCATTCGGTACTGTGATATGGGGCGGAACATCTCGGTGACCAAGGTCAGTATGAGGGTCCCCATCAGACAGCCGCTCATGGAACCGAGACCGCCGAAGACGACTATCGAGACCAGCTCCGTTGACTTCGCCATGTCGAACATGACTGGCTGTATGAAGGACATGAACCCAGCCAGGAGCGACCCGCTGACCCCGCAGTAGAAACCGGATATCGCTAGGCTGAACACCCTGTGCCTCGACGTGTTGAAGCCCAGGAGCGAGGCCGCAACGTAGTCGTCGCGGCACGCCTTGAACGCTCTGCCGTAATTGCTGTTTATGAGGAAAAACATGCCGACGGCGAGCACAGCCATGAAACCGACGGCCACGGGCGCCGTAGTGTAGTGAGGGATACCCGGATACCCCCTCGCACCGCGCGTCACGCTCTCCCAGTTCTCTATTACGAGCCTGATGGCCTCGCCCAGGCCGAGGGACGCTATGGTGTAGTAGTCGCCGACGAGCTTCAGGGTAGGCAGCCCTATCAGATACGCGAAGAACATCGCGGCGAGTCCGCCCGCTATTATGGCCGGCATCCACGGCACGCCGAGTTTTATTATCAGTATCGTCGACGTGTACGCGCCTATGGCCATGTAGCCGGCGTGCCCCAGCGTGAAGATCCCGGTGAAACCGGTGAAGAGCGACACGCCCATCGCCGCTATGCAGTTTATCGCCAAAAGGGTGACGATGCCAATCGTGTAATCCCCCATGACCGGACCCGCTAAACTTTCTCGCCGACCGATTTGCCGAACAACCCGGTCGGGCGGACTATCAGAGTTATTATGAGCAGCCCGAAGACTATGAGGTCCCTGAACTGGCTGGAGAGGAAGCCAGCCGCCAGCATCTCAGCGAGCCCGAGGATCAGGCTCCCCACGACGGCGCCCGGCAGCGAGCCAAGCCCGCCGATGACCGCGGCCACAAACGCCTTGGTCGTTATGACGCCCAGCTGGGGGTAGAGGGAGTACCTGGCCGAGAGGAATATCCCCCCAATCGCCGCGAGAAGCCCCGCGACGAAGAAGACAAGCGATATGAGCAAGTTGACGTTGACCCCCATCAGGCCGGCCGTCCTCAGGCTATACGACGCGGCCCTGATCGCGAGTCCCCACTTCGTCTTGGAGAGAAAGAGCTGCAATCCCACCAGGAAGACCACGGCGGTGACGAGCGACAGCAGGTCGGACGCGCTCGTTGACGCCACCCCAAAGACGTTCACCGTCTGCATCGGTATGACCGGCGGTAGCGCCCTGAAGCGGCCCCCGATCGTCACCACGAATATGTTCTCGATGACTATGCTCATGCCCATCGACGCGATCAGCATGTAGAGCGTTATCGGCGTCCTCTCCCTTATCGGCTTGTACGCCATGCGCTCCACCGCCATCGCTGATATCCCTGCGCCCAGCAGAGCCGCTAGCGACGCGACCCATATGTTGGCGCCGCCTTTCAGAAGCGAGTAGTAGCAGATGTACCCGCCAATCACCAAAAAACCGCCGTGCGCGAAATTGGAGAACAAGAGAACGGAGTAGACGAGAGAATAACCGACAGCGATGAGGGCGTAAACGGAACCCAGAGATAAACCGTTTATTACCTGCTGAATGAGACTGCTCACAGAAACAAACACCTCCTCATCTCACGACGCGCTGAACCGACGCGGTTTGACCAAAATCGCTTAACGTAATAAACTTCTGAGTAGGTTGATTTTACATGTTACTGAAAATATGTAAACCCGCATTTCTGCCGCTCACTTTAGTATCTTCAAATACTCAATGGCTTCGGGCCTCCCCCGAGCCTCGTCTATGGACACAGCGCGCGACGTGTATCGCGTCTATATCAAGACCGCGGAGGCGGTGTTCATAGTTCGGCTCCGGTCTTGCGCGTTACGTGCCGCAGGCTTGCGCGAACTCCGGGGGTTCTGTACGGGTGTCCCACGGAGTCGGTCTTGGCCCGCAGCCTGCCGTCGGCGTGAACGATCTTGACGCGGTAATGCTGCTCGAAGCCCTCGTCTATGGAGATGACCTTGACAAGCGCGCTCATGCCGGCTCCGAAAAACACCTCCCTGAACACGACCTTGTAATCACTGTTCTCCAGCTCGTTGCCCTCGAGCGACCTCACCAGATCTCTGAAACTCTCCTCGTTTAACGCCGTTGTGGCTGCCAACAGCGATTCCGCCGATTCCATCGTCTCCAGTTCCTCCCGAATTTTTTGAGTAGACGTGCCCCGGACCGCGCTCTTCTTTTTTTTTGCGCGTACCTCGTAAATGTCTCGTCCCATGCCCAGCCACTTTCGCTCGTACTTCGTACTGAAGCCTCTTGGCTGGATTCGCGTCACGGGACCCGCCTCGTATGTGCCGGCAGCGGCGAATACGTCCCTCGTCTCAGCGGCATACCAGTCCACGTCGGTGACGAGTGTGAACGTTCCGCTGAGCACGAGGCGGGAGGCCAGCAGGTCCGCGAACTCCCTCCGCGCCACCCTGCGCTCCGCATGTCTTCGCTTCGGCCAGGGGCAGGGGCAGTTCATGAACACCTCCGAGACGCACTCGCCGTCGAAGGCGTATTTAAGAAGGTATCTCGCGTCGCCCCAGACTAGGCGGATGTTCTCGAGCCTCCCGGCCAACGCCCTGCGCGCGCCCTTCGCAATACACCACTGCGATATCTCCATGCCGACCACCGTATAGCCCGGCCTCTCCGCCGCCAAGCGCTCCAAGAACTCCCCGTTGCCGAACCCTATTTCGACCGCCAGCGGCCCGTCCGTATCCCGGAATGGCGGAGTGTCCGGCCCGCGCAGGATATCTCCGAAATTCCAATACATTGATTAGATCACTTCCCCGGCATGATCCAGCGGCGCACCGCCCGAAAAACCATGACGCGCGAGTATGCGCCGATCAATCGAAGGAGCCGGGTAACGTCGGCGGTGTTGGTGAGTGACACGAAATGTTCTGGTTCCGGTGAGATGATAAATCCTCGGAGCGCGTACACAAGATCATCATCGCAACGCCCCGTCAATGTTCCATAGCTAAAAATCTGGCTGATAACCTGTTTTACCCTTATGCTCATCTCGTATTTCCCCGCATTGCCAAGCCTTTGAATCAATGGTAGCATATCCGTAACTCTCTCTCACTAGTCCGGCTTGTGTACCATTTATTGAGTGATATTATATCATATTTAGGTTACGCTAGGTTGTTAAGACCTGGCGGAGGGCGCAGGATTCGAACCCGCGGTGGGTCTCCCCACAATTGATTTCAAGTCAACCGCCATCGACCGCTCGGCCAGCCCTCCGTCCGGAAGTGTATTATATACTTGTACAATAAAAATATTCAATAGCCAATGCGAGGTCGATACCATGAAGAATAACGACGATTTGTTCACCCTTTCCTCCACAATTCGGGTGAGGTACGCGGAAACGGACAAAATGGGGATAGCGTACAACGCGAACTATCTCGTGTGGTTCGAGGTCGCCCGGACTGAGTTCTGCAGGAATTTGGGAAAGGCCTATCGAGGATGGGAGGCACAGGGATATTTCCTTCCTGTCGTCGAGTCATACTGCCGATTCAGGTTTCCGGCGAGCTACGACGACCTTGTCTCGCTTTACTGCAGAGCGCCGATCGAACAGATAAAACCGCACAGCATCCTCTTTGAGTACAAGGTAATGTCGGACCGCGACGTCTTGGCCGATGGGTGGACCAAACACGCTTTCGTGAACTCGGAGGGGAAGCTCCACAAGAAGGACAATCAGTTCCAGATGTGGCTGCTGGAGGAAGGGAGAAAGCTTTGCCGCGAATAACCCGCGTTGGTTTCACGTTGATCGAGGTCATAGTCACCATGTCGATCCTGTTGAGCGTCACCGCGTTCTTGACAATAAATGCGGTGTCGGCGCTGGAAAAATATTCCGACCCGCGTTCGGAATATCGCGTCGCGATGGAGGTCAAGTTCACTACCAATTGGATAGAGAGTATCCTGAGGAGATCTCTGGTCTCTCTGAGCGACGTCAGGTTCACCGTGCCGTACAGCACCCCTTCGCCAAACATTAAAATCTTGTGGCTCGTTTCCAGCCACAGCGAGGAGCGAGTTTCAGATGTCATAGAGTTTCGGTCCGTGTCCTCCAGCATTCATACATACAACCACTCCGCTCAGACCTTGAGCCCCGCGCTCCTCCTCCACGTCTACGTAAAGGACGAAAGCGGGAACGGCAGGATGACAGATTGGCGCATATCTGTCTCTGGATATGGGTTCGTGAGAGCCTATCGCGAGCCTTCGAAACAAGCGCGAGGTCTTTGTGCCGGCACCGAGGCGTCCGTCGCGTGAATTTCGGTGCGGGTCCCGCGGTCGTCAAGGCAAATATCGTTTTTAAGAGGGCTGATTTATCGTCAGATGCCTAAAGATCAGCTATAAAATGTCAAGCCCGAACCCTATTCCTAGCTGCCTCGCTCGCGGCCGTAAGGTGGTGTTTCCCCCTCGTGCCGGTGAACCAGCCGGATTGGCTCCATCCTACGGCCTGGATACCACCAATTCCACTCGGCGATTCAGCTGACGGCCTTCCGGTGTGCTGTTGTCCCCTATGGGCTGATATTCTCCGTAGCCTCGGGCACTGAACAAGCCAGGATTGAGTTCCGTGTTCTCCAGCAGGACGACCAGGAAATTGAAGGCACGCTCCATGCTGAGATACCAGTTTGACGGGTAGCGGGAAGTGCGTATCGGCACGTTGTCCGTGTGCCCTGTGACGATGATCGCCAGAGGGTGTTCCGCATCCTGGTTGTCCCTCAGGAGAGCGGCTAGGGTGCGGGCCTGATTGACCATATCGCGGGTCACCGCCGCGCTGCCGGACTGAAACCATATATCGCTTTTGAGCGTGATCAGCATATTCTCACCGTTGAACTCCAACCCTATGGTCCCCTCCAGCGAATTGTCGCTCACGTACCGCCGCAGCGATGCGTAGAGGTTATCCATCTGTTTTGTGAACACGCCGCTGCCGTTATCGTTGTCTTCTTCTTCAGTCCGCCGCGGCGGCGGAGGCAGAAGCACGTTGAGGTCCATAGGTATGAGACCGCCTTCCGGGAACATCTCTATGACACCGCTTCCCTCGGAGACGCCGAAGGCGTGGGAGAGGGATCCCATGACCGCCCTGAACTTTTCCTCCTGGACCGTGCTGGAGGCAAAGAGGACTATAAAAAGCGCCAGAAGCAGCGTCATCAGGTCCGAATAGGGAATCAGCCAGCTTTCGTCCGCGTGTTCTTCGTGCGGTTCTTTCTTGCGCTTTGCCATGATCATTTGCTCCCAGACTTGCGCTCGACTTCCGCCGCTTCCATTCTCTCCCGCTCCAACGGGGGCAGGGATACCATGAGGCGTTCCCTGAGCTTTGCCGGGTTTTCTCCCTCGACAATGCCGAGTACACCGTCGCATATCAGCTCTTTAACGAACACCTCCTGTTTGGATTTCTGTTTCAGCCGGTTCGCGAAAGGATGCCACAGCACATATCCAGTGAAGATACCGAGAAGCGTGGCGATAAAGGCCGCGGAAATGGCGTGCCCCAGAGCGTCCGTATCTCCCATGTGGCTAAGGGCCGCTATGAGTCCCAAGACCGCTCCGAGAACCCCCAATGTCGGCGCGTACATGCCGGCCTGAGTGAATATCTGGGCGCCCGCGGCGTGCCGGGCCTTCATGGCGTCTATCGCGGCGTACAGATTATCGCCGAGCTTCTGCACGTTCGATTCCGACAACGCTATCGAAAAACTCAGCTTCATGAACGGATCGGGAATTTCTTCGAGCTTCTTCTCCATGACCAGTATTCCTTCCTTGCGAACCATCTCCGCCACCGTCACCAGCGTATCTATGGCTTCCGTGGCCGAGAGAGACCTCTGTTGTCCGAACAACACCTTGATCAGCTTTCCCGTCCTTTTTATCTCGCCGCCCGGCGTTGCTATGATGACGGCCCCGGCGGTTCCAACCAAGATTATGAAAAAAGCGGCCGGATTGTTCAGGGCAGCGTAAGGGACTCCTTTGAAATACATTCCGATCAGGAGTGCCGCAAAACCGGTTATGATGCCAACTACCCCCATCACATCCATAGATTCCACCACCCTTCGAGAATTGCCCGCCGAATGACCATTGGCCGAGGTTCTTTAGAATTCACCTCCCGCGGTTTACCAGATATCCGCCTATTGGCATCGACAGCAGTCCCCCCAAAAAACCAGCGGGGCCGAATGTTTCGGTGAAAAAAAACACAGGGACAGCGGCGGCTGTCGTCACGATGTATCTGTATGTCAGATCGAGCATGAAGCTCATCATGGCGCTCCCCTCGCCGGGTCTCATCATCCTGAAAAACGATCTCGTCATCACGCACACTTTCACCATCGAACAGGCCCACCCGGCCGCAAGCCCCGCGGCGAATCTCCCGGGGCTCTCGAACCTGGCGCCGAAAATGCGCAGCCCCATATCTGCCGCCAGAAACGTCACGCACACCAACGTCAGCGATATCGCAAGGCGCCGCGCTGTCCGTAACAGTTCGCGCCTATCCTTTTCAAATCCTCCGCTAATCGCCGCCACCGCCAGAGTCGCGCAAGTCTTCGTCGAACTCCATAACGCCCGCGTGTCCCTTGATTATCGAGTAAGCGCTCACGTCGACCCTGACCAGAGCGCGGCGCAGACCCAGCTCCATGATATGTATGTCCGTGCTCCCCTTACGCTCCTCCTCGGCGAGCGCGGTCTTCTCCCGCGCGAGCTCGTTGATGGTCTGCTTTATCCTGTTCGGATGGTCCGCGATCTCGGAGACTACAATGACCTCGTCGTCCAGCACGGAAGCGATGCCTCCCAGGACGACCAGAGTATGCACCGCCGAGTTCACACGATACACCAGCAGACCCTCGTTGAGCGTCGCGGTGAACGGCTCGTGTCCGATCTGTATGCCGGCGTCTCCCTCCGTCGACCTGAATATGACGTAATCCACCTCTTGGTCGCGGAGCGAACCGCGCGGAGTGAGCACCCTCAATCTGAGTTTTTTATCCGTTCGTTCTTCCATGATGAATCCTCTTGCCCTCAGGGCGTCTTCTGTCCTTCCTTCGCGCTTTTTATCACATCATCTATCGAACCGGCGTTGAGGAAGTGGTTTTCCGCCACTTTGTCGAACCTTCCCTCTATAATCTCCTTGAAACCGCGCAACGTCTCCGACAGCGGGACGTACCTGCCTGGAGTACCCGAGAAATGTTCAGCCACGAAGAAAGGCTGGGAGAGGAAACGTTGTATCCTTCGCGCCCTGCTGACGATGAGCTTGTCGTTTTCGGACAGTTCGTCGAGACCCAGTATCGCTATTATGTCCTGCAGCTCGTTGTAGCGCTGCAGGATGCTCTGCGCGTCGCGGGCCACTTCATAATGCGTGTGCCCCACGGTTTTCGGGCTCAATATCCTGGAGTTCGACGCGAGCGGATCCACGGCCGGGTATATGCCCTGCTCTACGATGCTCCTCGACAGCACGGTGGTGGCGTCCAAGTGCGCGAACGTGGCGGCTGGCGCGGGATCAGTGAGATCGTCCGCCGGCACGTAGACCGCCTGAATCGACGTAATGGATCCGCTTTTGGTCGAGGTTATGCGCTCTTGGAGGGCGCCCATCTCCGCGGCCAGGGTCGGCTGATAGCCCACAGCGCTGGGAATCCGTCCCAGCATCGCGGATACCTCCGAGCCGGCCTGGACGAAGCGGAATATGTTGTCTATGAAAAGCAGAACGTCCTGGTGCTTCGCGTCCCGGAAGTATTCGGCCACTGTGAGACCGGTCAGCGCCACCCTCATACGGGCGCCCGGAGGTTCGTTCATCTGTCCGAATACCAGGGCCGTCTTGCTCAAGACTCCCGATCCCTTCATTTCGAAATAGAGGTCGTTCCCCTCCCTGGTGCGCTCTCCGACGCCGGTAAATACCGAATATCCGCCGTGTTCCGTGGCTATGTTCCGTATCAGCTCCATTATGAGGACGGTCTTGCCGACGCCGGCTCCCCCCAGGAGACCCACCTTTCCGCCTTTTGCGTAGGGGCAGAGCAGATCTATCGCCTTTATCCCGGTTTCCAGCATCTCGACCGCGTCGGACTGCTCCGAGTAGTCCGGCGGATGCCTGTGGATCGGCCA
>JAISZL010000023.1 GCA_031269245.1 Synergistaceae bacterium
GGTTTGATTATCCGAGAAATCGTAGGGGCGAACTGTGTTCGCCCGTCTGGCAATGTTCGCCTCATCGATAGCAGATAACGATGGATGCGCGTTGGCGCGCCCCTACGCACGGTTGAATAAATCATGTCGATTTCCTGTTGACTGGGGGCGAGAATGGCTTATTAGCGTATCCATTCAAAGGCGATCATTTCTTCTTTTTCGACCACATCAAACTCATGATGGTCGCAAGTCAGCACAGCAGAACCGCTTACCGATGCCGCCGCCAAAAGAATGGCATCACCAAGCGAAAGGGAGTACGAGCCTTTAAATCGACCTGCTTCCATAAGCATGTCGTTTGAGATATCGCCAAGTATTTGAATATCGCTGCTTAATATGTCCTCAAGCATTTCATCAGCAAGATACTTCCCACGTTCTCTGTAATAACCGTAATAAACCTCTAACAGATTGATTTTGTGCAGCAACAGGGACGCAAAGCAGTTCTCCATTTTTTCTAAGAAGCTGGAAACAATATCCGCGCCAGGCTCATCGTTCAGATACGCAATTAAAGCACAGGCGTCTAGGATATATTTGGGAGTTGAATTCATGCTTCGATCTCCTTTTCATGTTGCTTTTGAACCATAAAATCGTCCGTGGAAAGTACGCCTTTATACTTGCCACGAAGCTTGGTGGCGGTGGATTTGGTATCTGACGAGAAGTCTATAACTTCCCGGCGCAAATTGAACGGCAACCCTCCTACATATCGGGATTGATAGATGAATATGTTGATGGCGTCCGTCAGGCTCATGCCATATCTGGCGTAAATACCCTCTACCTCGGTCTTGATTTCGGGGTCAATGCGAATATACATGCTTGATGTTTTTGCCATGAATAAGCACCTCCAAAAGTTAATAATAGAAATTATATCACAGAATACGCACAAACGCAATACATTGTTATGTCGCCGAGTCTCCAAGTAAGATGTGAGCGGCACGGCGGGCTATCAGACGGAGCTGTTGAGGTTTTGCGCGGCTTGTCCCCTCGGGGGAACGGCTCATGACACAAATAGAAGATGCGGTGCAAAGCGGCCCTGAAATTGCTATAATGCGTGCAAATAAGATGTTCTCCGTCAGCCCGCCCCGCGTTGTCAGGTACGTTTGCCGGCGTGACAGCCACTGAAGAACTCGTTTTGCAAAGGAGAATTACCAAATGCTGAATATCCCCTCCGCGCTCTCCGCGGAGTTCAAACTGACACAAGCCCAGGTCACGGCGACAATCGAGCTGATCGACGACGGCAGCACGATCCCGTTTATCGCCCGCTACCGTAAGGAGGCCACGGGCGGCGTTAGCGACACGACGCTCCGCGAGCTTGGCGAACGGCTGATATATCTGCGAAACCTCGAAGCCCGCAAAACCGAAATTCTGCGGTTCATTGACGAACAGGGCAAACTGACGCCGGAACTGCGGGCGGAAATAGAAACCGCGGCGGTGATGCGGCGCGTGGAGGATTTGTACAAGCCATATAAGAAAAAACGCGCGACACGAGCCTCAAAAGCCCGCGAGGCTGGCCTTGAACCGCTTGCGGCGCTTATTTTGGAACAGTCCCTGACGCGCGGCGAACCGCTCGCGCTCACTGCCGGCCACATCAACATAGAGGCGGGCTGCGACACGCCGGAACTTGCGCTGCGGGGCGCGCTCGACATCATCGCCGAGCAAATCGCCGATGACGCGGAATATACCGCGCTGCTGCGCGGCTTTACGCGCAAACGCGGCAGTATCGTAAGCGTCGCTGCCGATGCCGGCGAGAAGACCGCTTACGAGATGTACTATGATTTCAATGAGCCGATTTTGAAAATCCCTAACCACCGCGTTTTGGCGATCAATCGCGGCGAGAAGGCGGAAAAACTGCGCGTCAAAGTGCAGGTTGACGCTGACGTCGCGGTGGGTATGCTCGAAAAGCGCGTCATCAAGCGTCCGAGTATTTTCACGGAACCGCTGAAAACCACGCTCGCCGACAGCTATAAACGTCTGATCGCCCCGTCTTTGGAACGTGAAATGCGAAACGAGCTTACGGAACGCGCGGAAAAGGACGCCATAAAGGTGTTTGCCGGGAACACGGAAAACTTGCTCTTGACGCCGCCTGTGCGAGACGCCCGCGTGATCGCGATTGACCCCGGCTACCGCACGGGTTGCAAGGTCGCCGTTCTCGACGAACGCGGCAAACTGCTTGACTATACGACAATCTACCCCACGCCGCCGAAGTCGGACATCGCGGGCGCCGTGAACGTTCTGGCGCAATACGCCGGCAAATACGACGTCAATGTGATAGTCGTCGGCAACGGCACGGGCAGCCGTGAAACGGAGGAAGCCGTCGCGGGTTTTATCGAGAAGTCCGGGAGAGACATAAAATACACGATTGTAAATGAGGCGGGTGCGTCGGTTTACAGCGCGTCCAAGCTCGCAAGCGAGGAATACCCCGACCTCGACGTGACGACGCGCGGCGCGATGAGCCTCGGCCGCCGCCTGCAAGATCCTCTTGCGGAGCTTGTGAAAATCCCGCCCAAGTCAATCGGAGTCGGGCAATATCAGCATGATTTGAATCAGACCGCGCTCGACACAGCGCTTTCGGGCGTTGTTGAGAACGCCGTCAATCGTGTCGGCGTTGACCTGAACACGGCGAGCGCGCCGCTTCTCAGCTATGTCGCGGGAATCGGCGCGGCGGTTGCGAAGAACATTGTCGCCTATCGTGAAGCTAACGGGGCGTTCACCGACCGCGGACAGCTCAAAAAAGTGCCAAAACTCGGAGACAAAGCGTTTGGGCAATGCGCGGGTTTTCTGCGAATTACAGGCGGCGAGAATCCGCTCGACAGTACCGCCGTCCACCCCGAAAGCTACGCCATAGCGACGGAAATCCTGAAGCGCGCCGGCGTGAGGCCAGAAGCCATAACAAACGGCGGTGTCTCCGATATTTCAGAACGCGTCGGCGATCTGCCCGCGCTTGCCGCCGAACTTGGCGCGGGCTTGCCGACAGTCCGCGACATTATCGCCGAGCTTCAAAAACCGGGGCGCGATATTCGCGACGACGCGCCGCGGGTCGTATTCAGCCGTTCTGTGAAGTCGTTCGACGATTTGACTGTTGGAATGGAACTTTCGGGAACAGTCCGCAACGTCGTTGACTTCGGCGCGTTCGTCGATATTGGAGTGAAGCGGGACGGACTCGTTCACGTCTCCAAGATGGCAAACCGCTTTGTCAAGCACCCGAGCGAGGTCGTCGCGGTCGGCGATACTGTGAAAGTATGGGTCGATAGTATCGACAAAGAGCGCGGGAAGATAGGGCTCGCTATGGCAGAGGGCAGATAGCCTCACTTGGCATCTCCGCGTTTACTCTGTTCTCATGGACGCTTCCCACAGTGAAAATTAGCATCCGTCAGAACCCGGCAATCCTCGGCGCTAATTAATCACTCTCCCAAACTCTGATTCTTCGATATTTTGTAAAATCTTGCGGCGGATTTACCTCGGAATCCAGCCCGTTTACGTCCAACAGGGCATATTGGGGTTCTCTGTCTCCGAAGCCTGTAAAAATGCCTCCGCGAATGTTCGCGAATCCAAAATCCGCGGCAACGTCGAAATCGCGCGGATATACATGCCCAGCTTCTTCCAGAGGCAGGGCGTCTCCTGGTTTATATACGGCCGGACTCGGGCTGTGCCGCAGTACGGCGTGGATATCCCGATGATAGTAAAAACTGTCAAAGAGTAGAACTTGCAGACTATGTCCTCCGTCGCTCAGACAAACCCCGGTCTCCTCCCGTTTCCCAGCCGATCTTATCACTCCGCAGGCCGATGTGACGTGAGAAACCCTGTCGATTAGGATAAGCTCCCCCATGCTCTTATGCGAGCCAAACTCATCCAGCGCGACCGGTTCTGACAGCACGATCTCACACTCGACGATCTCGTTTTTGCCGATCGAATCGGCCGCCAGCAATTCCCCACTGTTTACGTCAACCTTGTGGCGAATGCCGGTAGCAATAGCGGGGAGCAGCTTAGTTCCGATTTTCGCCCAATAATCCCTGCCTGGGATCAGTTTCTGGTCGTCCATCCAAAGCAGGGCCGCGAAAAATGATTTTTCAACTTTAAGCCCCGCGTTTCTGGCGATCACGCATCCCCTGGAAACGTCAACCTCGCGGTCGAGCTGAATCGTTACGGGCTGGCCGGCAAAAGCGCTTTCCGCCTTTTTGTCCGCGGTGTAAATTGACTTTACGAGCGCGGTCTCACCGCTGGGTAGCGCGGTAAGCATGTCCCCCACGCTGACTCCGCCGCATTCTATCTGTCCCTGGAACCCCCTAAAGGTATGGTCCGGGCGGCACACGCGCTGGACTGGCATATAAAAGCCCTTTTCGGGAGACGCGCCGGAAATGTCAACAGTTTCCAAAAAACCGAGCAGAGTCGGGCCTTTATACCACGGCATACGCTCGGAAAGCCCTGTTACGTTATCGCCTTCCGTGGCGGAAACTGGGATTATCAGGACGTTTTTCAGTCCAAGTTTTTCACTGAGCGCGTTTATACCGTCAGAAATAGCCCGGAAAACTCCCTCGTCATACGAAACCAGATCCATCTTATTCAC
This sequence comes from Synergistaceae bacterium, assembly GCA_031269245.1. Taxonomy (GTDB): domain Bacteria; phylum Synergistota; class Synergistia; order Synergistales; family Synergistaceae; genus JAIRKI01. Next base: position 4,598 of record JAISZL010000023.1, read on the forward strand.
GGCAAACGCGAAATACTCGATCCCCATCAGAGCGCAGATCCGGGTGTGGCGGCGGGTCTGCGTCAAAACACCCCGGGACGCGTCAATCAAAATCACGGCCAAATCCACGAGAGAGGCGCCTACCGCCATGTTTCGGGTATATTCTTCGTGCCCTGGCGTATCCGCCACTATAAAACTTCGCGCGTTGGTCGTAAAATACCGGTACGAGACGTCAATCGTAATACCCTGCTCCCGTTCAGCCATCAGGCCGTCCAAAAGCAGGGAGTAGTCTATCTCTCCGCCCCTGCTGCCGACTTGACTTTCTAAGATGAGTGCCCTCTCCTGGTCGGCGTAAAGCAGCTTGGAATCGTATAAAATATGCCCGACAAGCGTGGATTTCCCGTCGTCCACGCTTCCGCATGTGATAAATTTGAGCAATCCGTTTTCGGCCTCGCTCATTAAAAATATCCCTCCCGTTTGCGGCGTTCCATGCTCCCGGCGGCCTCGCTGTCGATCACGCGGCTGGTGCGCTCGCTTGTGACAGCCGAAAGCGTCTCGGCGATGATGGCGGGAAGCGTGTCAGCTTCTGAAAGTACGCCGCCCGTAAGCGGATAGCAGCCCAGCGTTCGGAAGCGGACCCTCTCCATCCTCGGGACCTCTCCGGGCTCAAGGCGCATCCGGTCGTCATCCACCATGATGATATTGCCGTCGCGCTCCACTACGGGACGTTTCTTGGCGAAATACAGCGGCACTATGGGGATATTCTCTCGGGCGATATATTGCCAGACGTCTTTCTCCGTCCAGTTTGAAATCGGGAACACACGAATGCTCTCGCCCTTGTTGATCCTCGTGTTGTATAGCTTCCACATCTCGGGGCGCTGATTTTTAGGATCCCACGCGTGGTTTTCACTGCGGAAAGAGAATATCCGCTCCTTGGCCCTGGATTTTTCCTCATCGCGCCGCCCGCCGCCGAACGCGGCGGTAAAGCCGTATCGAGTCAGCGCGTCTTTGAGCGCCTGCGTTTTCATTATGTCGGTATAGGCGGCGCCATGCTCGAACGGGTTGATCCCCTCCGCGATCGCGGCCTCGTTGCGGTAGACGAGCATATTGAGCCCCAATTCTTTCGCCCGTCTGTCCCGGAACTCTATCATCTCCCGGAACTTCCAGCCTGTGTCGATGTGCAAAAAAGGGAAAGGCGGCTTCTCGGGATAAAACGCCTTCAGCGCCAAGTGAAGCATCATTGAGCTGTCCTTGCCGATGGAATAGAGCATTACCGGGCGCTCGCACTCGGCGGCGACCTCGCGGAATATATAAACGGCCTCGGCTTCAAGTTTATCCAAATGAGTCTGCGGCATGGCGTCTCTCCTCAATACCCGTTGGGATCCCGGCTGTCAATAGTTATGGTCTTAAGACTGCCGTCAGGCTTCACGATATCCCAGCGCAACAGCGAATTGTCACGCCGGACGGTCATTCTCCCGCCCTTGCCGCCCATATCCTCGCCCAAGAAAAACTCTATCGCAAGGGCGGGGCATTCTTTGACGCAGGAAGCGCACCCCCAGCAGCGCTCGGGTCTTGGAATAACCGCATGGCCTTCCGGGCCGATCAGAATCAGGCTTCCGGGGCAGACATCGGCGCATTGCCCGCAGCCAATACAAGCCTCGCGTCTTATTTCAATGCTCATACGCTTCGCCCTCCGCGACCAAATCCCTGAATAAGATCTGAAATTCGCCATCGACAAACCGCGAATTTATATATTTAAGAAAAACATCGTTTGTGTCTGGATAGTCTGTATTTTCGGTGAAACCGCGCCAGCGGGTCTCATGTCTTGCGGCAAGGTGGGCGATCAGCGCGCGGCAGAGGATCAGCCGTTCCATAAGCTCAAATATGTAAACAAGCTCCCGCATGTTTCCCGCCTTAAGAAGATCGGCTCTATCCGCAAGTATGCGGATTTTTTCATCCGCTGTTTTCAGGGACTCTCCTGAATAGCGGTAATGCCGGCTTATTCCTCCGGCGTGCTCGTCCATGACCAACTGCATCTCCTCTTCGAGTCGGTCAGTTTCGTCCGCTGAGCCCGTGCCATCCAGCCGTGATTCCAACAGCGTCTTGACGCCGCCGCCTGACGCCGCGAGCGGCGTACCGTCATCCATGTATTTGAGCGCGCCTTGCGCGGCGATTTCGCCCTCGGCGAAAGCCCCTGTGACATACTTCTGGGGACAGCCTCCCGCGGCGTCGCCCGCGGCGAACAACCCCCTTACGGTCGTTTCCCGGTTCGTATTCACCCAATAGCCGGAAGCGGTGTGCCCGCCTGTGATATACGGTTCTGTGCCCTCAATTTCCACGTTTTGCATAGATGGCGTATTTCCACTCTCAATCCAGCGGAGCGTTTGGCTGGGGGCCATATTCAAATACGCCTTTTGCAAATCCTCGTCCTGCCGGGGGGATATCCCGGCGGTACGCAGGCAGCACGGCCCCCTGCCCTCCAAATTCTCGGATACGGTTCCGTGGAGACGCCCAGAGGTAGTCAAACCGTATTTTTGCTCGTACACCTCGCCCAGAGAGTTGACCTGCTTCGCGCCGACGCCCTGCGCCAAAGTGCCTGTCGGGGCGATAGTATCCTTGCAGCGCAGAGCTATGAAACGCATTTCAAGCGTTGTCATTTCCGCTCCGGCGCGGATTCCCATAGCGTAGCCCGCCCCGGTGTTAAAGGGCGGATACCACATCTTATGGCGGGAAAATCCCGGGTTGTTCGGCTTATACAGGCCCGCCGCCCCGCCAGTGGCGCAAAGGACGGCTTTAGCGGAGATAACGTATAATATCGGTTTGTCTATGCTGACAGCATATACTCCGTAAATCCTGTTATCCCGGACAATGTACTCGAATACGCATACGCGGTTCAACACAGTAATTCGAGGCTCTTTTGAAATGGCTTCCGCCAGTATCGGCTTGATATTCTCCCCGTTTATTTTCAAGTTGCGTTTCCCCCGGGCGGCATAACTGCCGTCAGGGTTTTTCAATATAGTGAGCCCCAACCCCTCTATTTTCCGCGTCACGCGGTTAAGCCTCTCCGACATCGTCAGGAGCAGATCCCCCCGGACGATGCCCTCGGCGTCGCCTCGGGCATAATCGACATAGCCCTGCGGCGTTCCGCCCGGCATGATATAGGCGTTCAGGGCGTTGACGCCCGCCGCCAGGCACCCACTGCGTTTGATGTTCGCTTTTTCCGCTATAAGCACGGATTTATCGCAACGCTCGCAAAAGGCCAGCGCCGCATAACATCCTGCCGTGCCTCCACCGACGATTAAGAAATCCGTAAGGATCGGTTCCTCTTTTAACTTCAAGATATCACTCGCTCCTGGGCGGCTATCGTTGAGTTGAACCTATTATCTTTATATAGTATATGTGTCAGTGGAAAAGACAAGCTCAAATCGCGCAAACGTTTTCTCTGTTTTTTATTATAATTTGCGCAGATCCCTATATAATGACCGTGAGGTGACTCCAATTTGACGTTGAAAGAAATCGCCGCGCTCTCGGGCGTTCACAGCTCCACCGTATCGCGGATACTCAATTCCCCCGACGACAGTTTCGCCAGCCGCGAGGTGCGCGAAAAGGTGTGGAAGATTGTCAGGGAAACCGGGTATGTGCCTAACCATAACGCCCAGTCTCTAAGAAAAAGGGGTACACGGGAAGTACCGGGCGGAAACGGGCTGATTGATTGCATACTGGGGCGCACAAAAAATATGGAGGATAATCCATTTTTCTCCGGAGCCGCAAGAGCGGTCGCGGCACAAGCGTTGTCTTTGGGATACAGCGTACAGGTGTTCTACTCGGCATTGGAGCCGGAGACGCATCCGCTTGCGATAAAATCCGCGCGGCAGCTCGGTGCGGTCGTTTTGGGGAGATTTGAAAACGAGGCCGTTGAGCGGATTCTCGAAAGCCAATATAAAAATATCGTTTATTTAGGGCGCAATCCAATAAACGCCGCTTGGGATCAGATTATCTGCGACGGTTACATGGCGACGCAGACCGCGCTTGAGCATTTAATCTCATGCGGACACACGCGAATAGCCTATATCGGCGAAAGGAAACACGAGGTCCGCTATAAGGCGTACATGGATATGGCCGCAAAGGACAGACTTGAAAAGGACTCCAGTCTGATTGTGGATTGTCCTCAAAACGGCGCGGGCGGCTTTCAAGGAGCCGAGAGGCTCCTTAAACAGGCGAAACTCCTTCCTACCGCGATATTTTGCGCCACCGACGTTGTCGCCATCGCCGTTATGAGCAAGTTGCTGGAGGTTGGCATAAGAGTTCCCGAACAGGTTTCAGTTATCGGAATGGACAATATCGATCTTGCGGGCTATGTGTCACCCATGCTTACAACGGTAGAAATACCAATGATCGAAATGGCCAATGTCGCGGTTCAGACTTTAATAAGCCGCATTAAAAAACTGCACAGGATACCGCTGAAAATCACTCTGCCGTGTAAACTGGTGATAAGGAGAAGCGTAGCCAGCATAAACTCAGGAGCCTTCGAGGGGATGTATATATGAACTAGGGATCAGATAAAGAAATTACCCTCGCTTTTAATGGAGCGGTTTTCCGCCAGCCGCACCTCATTTTCCCTCAACAAATACAGGCGGTAAATCAACACGCTGATCTCATCGCCAACAGAGAAGGAGGCTCCATCCAGTGACTGATACGCGACGAGCTTTTGCCCGTCTAAATTCACGCGCAATTCCAGGGTATTTCCCTTGAAAAAAATATCTTCGACAATCCCGCGTTGAGACGCGTGAGGGTACAATTCGTTCTGAGGTTTCATAATATGAACAAATTCGGGGCGCAGAAGGGCGCTTTCAAAACCCTCAATTTTCTCAAAGCCATGCAGTTTGCCATAATCCGCAATGGTGACAGATTTACCGATAAACCCAGCGGCAAAGGGAGTTTTAGGATCTTTATAGATTTCTATCGGCGTGCCGACCTGTTCCACCCGCCCATTGTTGGTGATCACTATCTCATCCGCCACTTCCACTGCTTCCTCCTGGTCGTGCGTGACAAAGATGCTTGTAATTCCAACCTTGTTTATCGTGTCCCTCAGCCAGGAGCGTAATTCCTTCCGCACCTTGGCATCAATAGCCGCGAACGGCTCATCCAGGAGCAATAAATGTGGATTGGGCGCCAGCGCGCGGGCGAAGGCCACCCGCTGTTTCTGCCCGCCGGAAAGCTGGTGAGGACGGCGTTTTTCCATCCCCTCCAGCCCTATGAGCTTAATCAGCTCGCTCACGCGGTCACGGATATATTTTTTATCTTTTTTCTGCACAGTCAGCCCAAAGGCAATATTGTCAAATACCGTCATATAACGAAAAAGGGCGTAATTCTGAAACACGAGGCCGATCCCGCGCTTTGCGGCCGGCAAGTCGTTTACCCGCGTTCCGTCGATGAAAATATCTCCAGAATCGGGTGTTTCGAGCCCGGTTATCATCCTCAGGATCGTTGTCTTGCCGCTGCCGGAGGGGCCGAGCAAACCGATCAGATTTCCCTTCTTGATACCGAAACTTACGTCGTCGGACGCCTGAAAGTTGCCAAAGCGTTTATTGAGATTTTTGAGCTCAACATACATGTCCCTTACCCCTCCTCCCGTTTCAAGCGGAATTCGACAATGTTGCGAAGAATTAAAATAATGATCGCTATCACTACCAGAATGGAAGCCACGGCAAAAGACGCCGTCAGCTTGAACTCGTTGAACAACACTTCCACATGGAGCGGCAAGGTATTGGTCTTCCCGCGCAAATGCCCGGACACTACCGATACCGCTCCGAATTCCCCAAGCGCGCGGGCGGTGCAGAGAATGACGCCGTACAGCAAGCCCCATTTGATGTGAGGGAAGGTTACTCTGCTGAATATTTGAAGACCGCTCGCGCCCATGAGCGCCGCGGCTTCCTCCTCGTCGCAGCCCTGCGACTGCATCAATGGAATTAATTCCCGGGAAACGAATGGAAATGTGACAAAAATAGTCGCCAACACAATTCCCGGCACGGCGAACACGATTTTGACGTCCAGCGCTTCCATCAGCGGATAAACCCAGCCTATGCGCCCGAATATCAGTATGAACACCAAGCCCGCAATGATGGGCGAAATGGAAAATGGTATGTCGATCAAGGTGGTAAGCGCCTGTTTGCCCCGAAACCGAAATTTGGCAATGGACCAAGCCGAAAAAATGCCGAACGCGGTGTTGACGGCCAACGTGATCGCCGCTGTCAACAAGGTCAAGTTCAGCGCCTTTACCGTGTAATCGTCGGTTACGCAGGAGACAAAAGTCCGCCATCCCTGACGCAGGGAGTAGACCAGCACCGTGGCTAGAGGCAGAATCAACATAAGGGTGACGAATAACGCGCTCAGCAAAATCAGTACGATTTTAATTGTTTTCGAGCCCAATTTTCAGCTCCCCCTCGATATCTCACTGATTTTGGATTGCAGAATGTTAATGCCGAACAAAACAAGAAAGGAGAAAACAATCATCACCAGGGCGATAGAAGCGGCCGCGGGGTAGTTGAACTGCTCGAGCTTGTTCATGATAATCAGCGGCGTAATCTGTGTTTTATAAGGTATGTTGCCGGCAATGAACACCACGCTGCCGTATTCGCCTATAGCACGCGAGAAAGCCAAGGCGAACCCTGTAAGCGCGGCGGGCAGGATCTCGGGAATCACCACGCTCATAAACGTTCGCGCCCGGCTTGCCCCAAGCGTCGCGGCGGCCTCCTCATATTGAGGGTCGAGCTTTTCCAGTACCGGTTGAATGGAACGCACCACGAATGGGATGCCGATGAAAATCATGGCAATCTTAATCCCTATTGGGGTATAAGAAATTTTTACGCCAACTTTGCTAAACAAATATCCGATCCAGCCCTTGTCGGAATAGAGGGTGGTCAGCGCGACTCCGGCAACCGCGGTGGGCAGCGCGAAAGGCAGTTCGATCAGGCCGTCGAGAATCCGTCTGCCGGGGAATTTATAGCGAGTGATGACCCACGCCAGCAAAACCCCGAAGAAAACATTGATTACAGCCGCTGCCGCCGCGCAGGAAAAACTGACTTTATACGTTGCGATCGTTTGCTTATCAGTCACGACACGCCAGAATTCCGATAAAGAATAGTCCCTTAGAACCAACGGAACGGAAGCGAGGGGGATGAGCACGATCAGGCTCAGCATTGTCAGCGTTACACCCATTGAAAGCCCAAAGCCTGGTATGACATTGCGTTTCGGCCTCTCGGGCGGCGTTTTCAAACTGGACATAAATACTCCCCCTCGCGGACTATTACCGGGTTTATCGTTGATAAATCTCGTCAAAAATGGCTCCGTCCGCGAAAAATTTCACTCGCGCGGCTTCCCATCCGCCAAATTCGTCGTCGATGTTGACGAGTTTGATATTGAGGTTGAACGCGCCTCCGAATTCTTTCAAAATATTCGGATTCGAGGGACGGTAGTAATTCCGCCCCTCCAGGCGCTGCGCCTCGTCGGAGTACAAATACTGCAGATACGCTTTGGCGGCTTCTTCCGTACCGTGTTTTCCGACGTAGGTGTCCACCACGGCTACGGAAGGCTGTGCCAGGATGCTCAGGGAAGGTGTCGCAATCTCAAAATCGCCGGGATGTTCTTTTTGAGAGAGGAACGCTTCGTTTTCCCAAGCCAGCAAAACGTCGCCCTGGCCATTTTCGACAAACGTCGTGGTGGAACCGCGCGCGCCGGAGTCAAGTACAGTCACGTTCGCGAACAGCGCCCTCAAGAACTCCTTGTTTTTTTCTTCATCACCGCCGTTTTGCCGGTCGGAAAACGCCCACGCTGCCAGGAAGTTCCAACGGGCTCCGCCGGAACTTTTGGGATCAGGCGTAATGATTTCTATGCCGGGTTTTACAATATCATCCCAATCCCTTATGTTCTTGGGGTTGCCTTTGCGTACCAAAAACACAATCGTTGAGGTATATGGGGCGCTGCTCTTATCAAATTCTTTTACCCAACCGTCGTTAATCAAACCGGCCTTGCGGATTTCGTCAATGTCGCCCTCAAGGGCAAGTGTAACGACATCGGCCTCGTTGCCCTCTATGACGCTGCGGGCCTGTTTGCCCGAACCTCCGTGGGACTGGATAATTTCGATATCCTGTCCTTTTTCCCTGAGCCAGTATTCCCGGAACAATTTATTGTATTGTTCATAAAACTCCCGGGTCGGGTCGTAAGACACGTTTGTGAGGGATATTTTACCGGCGGCGTTATCGCTTGCGAAACCGGCGAACGCTGTAAGCGCGACGATCAGAAGCGGCGCGCTGAGCGCGGCGATTGTCTTGCTCAGAATAGATTTTTTCATGGTATCTGCCCCTTTCCTAAAATAATGAGCCGCAAAATTGCCAAACCATTTCCGCCAGGCCGTGGTGACATCGAAATCTCACCGGTATACAGCACAACGATCTTTGAAGCGCCATTGATATTGCCTTTTTTGGATCGCGCATATCAGTCCCTCAGCCTCCTTCCGAAAATCAAACACAAACCGACCGCAACTTACTTACCCTATATCATATGTGGTTAATATGTTTTATAGTACAGGCTCGTTTCCCAACACGCAATAGAAAAACACGCAATCGTTTTCGCAGGCCGCCGCTCATACCAATTCGCGGTCAACAGGCTGTTTTTGACAAGGCTGAATGGTCGATGTTTGTTTTTTGTTTTCACCCGCAGGGTGAAAACAAAAAACCGAAAAGGGTCCAGGGAGCTAGCTCCCTGGCGGGTGTGGGCAGCGCCCGCGGTTTTTCCCCGTGGTTTCAGGTTTTGCGCGGCCTCTTGACAAAATATGTTTTTATTGTAAAGATGTCTTGTGTTCATATGCGTGCATAATGTTATTATGAACAGAAGGAGCGCGTTGTGGAACCTGAGAGAAGTGAACTCGTGAGGATCGTGCATATGTATTACGAGGAGAACCAGACGCAGCGGCGGATAGCGGAGTATCTGGGCTGTTCCAGGATGGCCGTGTCGAGGTATCTGCGCAAGGCACTGGAGGCCGGGATCGTCCGCATCGAGATCAACTACGACGGGGTTTTCCTAGATCTCGAGCGCGAGATGCGGGAGAAATTCGACCTCCAGGACGTGTTGATAGTTCCCCACGAGAGCGGGCCGCCGCTGAAGAAAAGACTCGCCCAGGCGGCCGCGGGCTTCCTCCTGAGGCGTATTCGCCCGGGGAACGTCGTCGGGGTGGGATGGGGTTCAACGCTGGCGCTCATCCCAGATTTCCTCGCCCACACCGCCGCGATGGACGTGGTGTTCGTCCCCCTTCTCGGCGGGTACGGGCAGGTGAGCATCCGCATGCACGCGAACCAGATCGCCTCGAGGCTGGGCGAACTGTTCCGCTGCAAGTCGTATATCCTGAATGCCCCGGCCCTCGTTGGCAACATCGCCCTCAAGGGCAGCCTCATGAACGACCCGGAGATAAAGTCCACTCTGGACGTCGCGAGGGGCGCGGACATCGCGCTCGTGGGCGTGGGTTCGCCGTTCGCGGAGGAGAGCACGCTGTCGGATTCTGGATATTACAGCTCCGACGACCTTGAGAAGCTAAAGGCCGCTAAAGTCGAGTGCAACCTCCTCTCCACGATCTACATCGACAAGGACGGGCGCGAGTGCGGACTGGACATGGCGGACAGGAACATCGGGGTCACATCGGAGGAGTACAAGAGGATCCCCCTCAAGATAGCGGTGGCGGGCGGACATGGAAAGCTGTTCGCGGTGTGTTCGGTGATCAAGCACGGGCTGGTGGATGTCATCGTCACTGACGACATGACGGCGGAGTTCTGTCTGGGCATGTCTTAATATATAACGGCCCTTCCTTGATAACGATGAGAGCGAATAACTAGGAGGTCTCGGCATGGTAGAGATGATGAATGGCAGTATGGGAAATTTCGCTGGTTTTTGCGGGGGAGGCCTCGAGGGATGAACAGGCTCGAATTCGCGCGGCACGTCGATCATTCGCTGCTCAAGCCGAACCTGACGGCGGAGCAGGTCGTCAGCGGCTGCGAGCTGGCGATGGAGCTGCGGTGCGCGTCAGTGTGCGTGAACCCGGTCAGTGTAGCGCTCTCCAGGGACGTACTCCAGGGGTCGGGGGTAGCGGTGGGCACGGTGATAGGGTTTCCGTCCGGCGCCCACACGTCCTACGTCAAGGCGCGCGAGGCGGAGGAGGCGTACCGCCTCGGGGCCGTCGAGCTCGACATGGTCATCAACATCGGAGCGCTCAAGTCCGGCAGGCACGCTGAGGTCGCGAAGGACATCGAGGTGGTGGTGAACGCGACTCCGGGCGTCGTGAAGGTGATACTGGAGACGTGCTTTCTGACGGACGAGGAAAAGGTCGTGGGGAGCAAGCTCGCCGAGGAGGCTGGGGCGCATTACGTAAAGACCTCCACCGGATTCGCGCCAGGAGGCGCCGCGATCGAGGACATCCTTCTGATCAAGGGGAGCGTCTCCAGCGGTATGAAGATAAAGGCGGCGGGCGGCATAGCGGACCTCGACTTCAGCCTGAAGCTCATCGAGGCCGGGTGCGGCCGCATCGGGATCAGCCGCACCGCCGACATAATCAAGGGCCTGAAGTGAGCCCGCGAAACGGGGGATCTCCATGAAAGTCCTTCTATTGGGTGACCGTTTCATCACAAACGACATCTTCCAAGACGCGCTATTGCGGCGCTTCGAGGGGAGCGGTATCGCGTTCGAGTTCTCGGCGCATCAGTTGCTGTGGCCGGTGGCGCCGATGGAGTCCAACGACGAGGTGGCCGAGTACAGCGGCACGGACGACGAGATAATCCCGTTCCTCGGGGATGCCGAGGCGGTCCTGACGCACACGGGCTGCTTCACCAGAAGGGCGATCGCCAGTGCCCCGGCGCTCCGGGCCATAGCCCTCGGGCGCGGCGGGCCCGTCAACGTGAACGTGGCCGCGTGCAGTGAGCGGAACATACCGGTCATCTACGCGCCTGGGCGCAACTCCAACGCGGTGGCCGAGTTCACCGCCGGGATGATAATGGCGCAGAGCCGAGGCATCCCCCAGAGCCATCACTGCCTGCGCCACGAGCGCAGGTGGCGGGGCGACCTCTACGCCAATGAGATGGCGGGCTCGGAGCTCTCCAGCAGCACTGTGGGGCTGGTCGGATTCGGCGCGGTCGGCGGCAAGGTCGCCAAGATCATGAGCCGGGGCTTCGGCAGCAGGATCCTCGTCTTCGACCCCTACATCCCGAGCGAGGTTGCGGCGAAGTACCCCGATTATACGTTCACCGATCTCGACTCCCTCCTGGCGGAGAGCGATTACGTCTCGCTGCACGCCAAAGCCACGAAGGAGACGGCCGGCATGATCGGCGCGCGGGAGATCGGCCTGATGAAGTGTAACGCGATCCTGGTCAACACCGCCCGTCCCCAGCTCGTTGACTACGCGGCGCTCTACTCCGCGCTGAAGGACGGCAGGCTGCGCGGCGCGGCGCTCGACGTGTTCGAGGACGAGCCGCCGTCGGAGTCGTCCATGCTCTACTCCCTCGAGAACGTGACCGCCACATCGCACCTTGGGGGGGCGTCCCTGCAGGCCGCCGAGATAGGCGCGGCTCGCGCGGCGGACGGTTTGTACACGTTCATGGCCGAGGGCCGTATGCCTGAATTTGTGTTCAACAAAGACCTGAAGGGGTGATATTAAGTTGAAGGCGCTCTATCTGACTGGAAAAGGGCAAGTCGAGGTTCGGGACATACCGGTGCCCGACTGCCCGGAGGACGGGCTTCTGATAAAGATCGACTCCGTCGGCCTCTGCGGCTCCGACGTGCGCACCTATGCCGTCGGGTCGGCCAAGATCAACTACCCTGTGATCTTAGGCCATGAGAACGCGGGAATCGTCGCGGCGGTCGGCGGTCGCGTGACGGACTACGCCGTGGGCGACAGGGTGGTGGCCAACCCCGCCATCCCCTGCGGCAAATGCTACTACTGCGTGAACAAGATGCCCGGGCTCTGCGACACCCTGGAGGTCGCGGGAACCAGCTTCCCCGGCGGGTTCGCCCAGTATATGATCTTCCACGGGACGATGCTCCAGCGCGGGCAGATCATCAAGGTCCCGGACGGCGTCGATCTGGAGCCGATGATACTGACGGAGCTGCTGGCATCCGTGATAAAGGCGCAGTCCGACCTGCGGGTCGGGCTTGGCGAGTCGGTGGTGATAATAGGTGCGGGGCCGATCGGCTGCCTGCACGCCATGATCGCCAAGCTGCGCGGAGCCGGCGCGATAGTGCTGGCGGACGTGAACGCCAGCCGCATCGCCCTGAGCAGGGAATATGGCGGCACACATTTCGTGGTATCGTCCGAGGAGGACTTGGTGCGCAGGGTGATGGAGATAACCGGAGGACGCGGCGCGGACGTCTGCGTATCGGCCAACCCGTCGGCAAAACCGCATCAGCAGGGCGTCGAGATGCTTCGCAAGGAGGGGCGGCTGTCGATGTTCGGCGGGCTCCCCAAGGACGCGTCCATGACAACGCTTGACGGCAACATGATCCACTACAAGCGCCTGAGGGTTTTCGGGGCGTACTCGTACTCCGCGGCCGATTTCGCGAAGGGGTACGAGTTGCTGTGCGAGGGCAGGATAGACGCGCGCATCATCACGCACAAACTCCCCCTGGAGCGGATGGAGGAGGGAGTACGTGCCATACAGGGTGGCACGGCGATAAAGGTCGTGCTCAAGCCGTGGATGGAGGCGTGAGGGATCGCCGGCTCGCGCGGCGGGGAGTTGCGTCATCGTCTCTCTTGACAAACCGCGCGATTGTCAATAGAATTTATCCCACTAAACATACTTAAACGATAGGATTTATTCGGGGGCAGATTGCCGAGGAAGGAGGAGAAGCGATTGGGCAAGGGCCAAATGACCGGCCATGAGAGGATCGAAGCGCTGTACGTCAAGCAGCCGACGGACCGCGTGCCGGTGGTCCACAAGGGGTATTCCTTCTGCGCGAGGCACGCTGGAATACCGCTCTCCGACGTGTACAAAAATCCAGAGGCCAGCTACAGGTGTCAGGAGCTCACCTATGCCGATTTCGGCTTCGATGGGGGGCCGTTCTACACCTTCGTGGCATACGGCGCTGGGGAGTTCGGAGGGACCATCGAATACCTCAAAGGCGATTCCTTTGGCCCGGACGTCAAGGAACGCCCCATACGCGATTGGGAGTCGTTCGACATGGACTCCCTGGAGTTGCCCGACCCGAGGAGCGCGGGCTGCATCCCACATCAGATGGAGTTCGCGAGGCTTCAGATGAAGAGAGGAAGCGAGATAGCTTTCATATGCGGCTCCCCGTTCTCGCACGCGGCGAACCTCTTCGGGGTGCCTAGCTTCATGGAGTGCGTCCTCATGGAGCCGGAGAAGGCGCATAAGGCAATACGCAAGATGACAGACCACATCCTGCGGGTTGGCGGGTACTTCATCGGAGAGTTCGGTCAGGGCCGCGTCCTGGCTCGCGGTGTGTCGCCCAGCGAGAGCAATTCTCTCATATCCCCGCAGCTCTTTCAGGAGTTCGCGGCGCCGTATATAACCGAGCTGAACTCCAGGATCCTGGACATGGGCGCCAAGAGCTGCTACCTGCACATGTGCGGCGAGCACGGGCTCAACCTGCCGCACTGGTCGAAGGTGCCCTTCGCGAAGGAGGGCAGGCGCGGGATGATCAGCGTGGGCAAGGAGACGTCGCTGGAGGACGCGGCGAAGTATTTCCCCGACCACGTCATCTGCGGCAACATCGACCCGGCGTTCGTCATGAACCGAACGGCCGGCGAGGTATATAGGGCGAGCTGCGAGACAGTCGAGATGGGAAAGGACATGCTGCGCGGCCGCTTCGTATACATGGCGGGGTGCGAGGTGGCACCGGGAACGCCGGAGGAGAACGTCGCCGCCATGGTGAGGGCGGTCAATGACGTCGGCTGGTACTAACCTGCCGTTTGACGGGAGGGATCTCGTATGGACGAGTCGATGATGAGAAGCAACGAGCGGTTGGTCGTGCTCGGACGGAGTTTCAAGGACAGCTCCGAGGTTATAGCCTGCCTGGCGGGGCTGGCCCGGGAGGAGGGCTTTGTCGAGGAGCTGTTCGTGACGAGTATCCAGGAGCGCGAGCTGGAGTACCCGACCGGGCTGGCCATGCCGGTCCCTCTGGCGATCCCGCACATCGGCGACGGGTGTGCGGTGCCTTTCGTCTCGGTGGCCACCCTCGACCCCCCGGTCGTCTTCAAGAGCATGGATCGCTCCGGCGACGATGTCCACGCCAGGATAGTTTTCCTGTTCGGCATCCTCGAACCGAAGAGCCAGTTGGCCGTTTTGCGGAAGTTCGCCAGGGCGTTCGCGAACGGGGATGACGTCGGCAGGCTGGCGGCGTCGGACACGCCTGGCGCGTTGTTGCGGGAGCTGAACGGTATCCTGGGCGGCATGTTAAATGTCGGGAGATAAGGAGAGTGCGTAGTTCATGGCAAAGAGCGTCCACATCTGCGTATGCTGCGGAGGCGGTATCTTCACCACGACCATCGTAACCGAGGAGATCGAAAACCTCCTCAAGTCAAAAAAAATTCCCTACGTCATAAGCCCGCACACGATAACGGAGATTCCCAACCTGACGGAGGCGGACATCATAGTCGCCACCGGAAAGACCAGCGCCGCGAACAAGAAGGGCGCCCCGGTCCTGATAGGTCTGCCGATGTTCACCGGAGTGGGTAAGGAGGAGTTCGGCAAGCTGCTGCTCGACACCATAACGGAGGTCACTTCGAAGTGAGTTTCATGTAACGCTATTTTTATCCATCAAAATGATAGGAGGAAGTTATATGAACTATTTGCAGCAACTGGCGGATGCTTTTAAAATTTTCCTCGACATGTTTGGCGTAACGGTTCTGGTGCCCACCGTCATCTTCATCCTGAGCGTCTCCATAGGCGTCACCGTTCGGAAGGCTCTGAGAGCGGCCGTTTTCATGGCGATCGGCCTGACCGCGTTTAGTATAATCCTTGGCATACTGTGGGGGCAGCTGGACGGTGTGATGGTCGCCATCTCCGCCAATGTCGGCAAGACCTTCGACGTGGTCGACATCGGATGGCCCGCCGCGGCCGCGATCGTCTACAGCAACTCGCTGGGTATGCTTTATTTCATCATCGGCCTTGCGTTCAACCTGTTCTTATATTTCGTCAAGGTAACCGACACATTCCAGCCCACCGATATCTGGAACAACTACTACTTCGTCGTGTGGGGCATCATGGTCCAGTTCATAACGGGGAACTTCGCCCTCGCGCTGTCCGCGTGCCTCTTCATGAACATGTTCATGCTGCTCGTGGCGGACTTCCTGGCTCCTGCGCTGCAGGAGTACTACGGTTACCAGGGCCTCACCAACACCTGCAATTGCACCACCAACATCTCGATACTGGCCGGGGTGATCCGCTGGCTGTTTAAGAAATTCAACGTGAGGGAGCTGCACTGGGAGCCGGTCAAGATACAGGACCGCCTCGGTTTCTTCGGTGAGCCGGCGATGGTCGGCGTCATGATGGGCCTCCTGATGGGAATCATAGCGTACTTCAAGGACCTGGGCGTGTTGGCGGCGTGGGCCAAGATACTGAGCTTCTCACTGACGCTCGCCGCGATGCTCGTGATATACCCCACCGTCTCCGGCATGTTCGTAAAGGGCCTGATCCCGGTGAGCCAGGCGATGAACGCCAGGATGCGCAGCGGCAGAACGCGCCGCAAGATATTCAACATCGGGATAGACCCGGCGGTCTACTTCGGCGAGACCGCCACGCTGACGTCGGGACTTCTCCTCATACCGATACTGGTGCTGACGGCCGTCTTCCTCCCCGGGAACCGCACCATACCGATGGCCGACATACCGGCCATGCCGTTCATGGCCATAGGGGCGGTGGCCGTGTTCAAGGGCAACATCTTCAACACCGTCCTCACAGGGACCATCTGGTACTCGGCGGTCCACTACATGGTGAGCGACACGGCGGAGATCTTCACACAGATGGCGCTCAAGGCCGGGACGACGCTCCAGGCGGGCCAGACCTTCATCCACAGTTGGTGCGTCGCGGCGCAGCCGCCCCTCTACGTTATCATGAAGTGCTTCTCCGCCGAGGGCTCGCTCAAATACGCGCTGGCAGCGGCGTGTGCGGCGGTCTACGTCGCGGCGCTGTGGCACTTCAAGACCCACCGGAAGAAGTGGTTCATGTTCTTCGGCGCGAGCGAGGAGTACGTCGATCTATATCTGAACGCGGCCACTGCGCGGGACGCCTGATTTCACGATCAACGGGCTGTTCTTGATGCGGTTCTCGCGGTTGACCAAACCTGTTTTAACGCTTCACCCTTATAGACCTTTGATTTTAAATAGGTATCGGCGTCAACGCGGCAATGCTAGGAGGAATGGATGACTATGAACGATCTGGCCGTAAAAATTTGCGAGGCCCTTCAGAAGGGGGAGTACAAAGCGGGGGAGATCCTGCCGAACGCGGCGTTCCTCGCCAAGGAGTACGGGGTCGGCGTCAAATTCGCGCGCGAGGGCATAGGGGATCTTGTGTACGAGGGCGTGGTCGAGCGCGTGCCGGGCAGGGTACGCCGCGTCAGAGTCAGAGCGCCCTACCTCTGGGACCTGGTCGCCGGGAACCACAGCTTCACCGGCGAGGCCAAAAGGCGCGGGCAGAAACCCGGCAACCGCGTACTGACGTTCGAAAAACGCCCGGCGTGGCCGCAGGTGGCGCGCAGGCTCAAGCTGGAGGAGGGGGACGAGGTCAACGTGATGGAGCGCCTGCTGCTCGCGGACGATCATCCGGTCGGCCTCGAGTACTCCTACATGCCGTCCAGGTTTTACGCCGGCGTGACGCGCGAGATGTTCGAGGGCGGCAAGTCCACGTTCGCCGTCATGGAGACGTTCGGCCACGTGTCGGCGAGCGCGGTGGACGAGCTCGCGTCCGCCGCGCTCGAGCCGAGGGAGGCCCGTATATTGGGGCTGGACCCAGGCGTACCGGTGCTGATAAGGTTCAGGGTCACGCTGAACCCGGAGGGCACGCCGATCAAGGGGTCCAGGGCGATATATCTCTTCAGCCCCGGCTACTCGGTGGACATCTGACGCGGGCTTGGGAGGCTTGGGGTCAGATGTCCGAGGCTGGATGTACCGCGCTCCGCTCCGCGCTGGAGAGGGAGCGGCGATGAAGCTGTTCGGAACCCCTGTGTCCAGGGGCATCGTCGCGGGCGAAGTCATGCGCTACGCGCCGTTTCGCGCGGAGCCGTCCGCGTCGCGCATAGACGAATCGGACGTCGGGACGAACCTGGAGCTTTACGATAGGGCGGTGGACATGGCGAGGCTCGAGTTGGAGGACCTGCGGGCGAGGCTGGCCCCGCGCGTTCCCGACGAGGCCAAGATACTCGCGTTCCACGTCGAGATACTCTCCGATCCAGTGATAGACGAGGAGGTTCGCGGCATGGTGCGCACCGGACTCATGTCCGGCGACGCCGCCGTCGCCGCGGCCTTCGACAAGTACAGCGACCTGCTGGGCAGGTCGAAGAGGGTCCTGATGCGCGAGCGGGCCTCCGATCTGCGGGACGTCAAAAACCGTGTCCTGCGCTGCTGGGCCGGAGAGAAGGAGAAGAATCTGTCGTCGCTCGACAGGCCGGTGATAGTGGTATGCGACGACCTTTACCCGTCAGACACGCTCTCCATCGACCGCGGCGGCGTTCTGGGTATCATAGCGCAGACGGGGGGTTCGACGTCTCACGCCGCGATCATCGCCCGGGGCTATGAGATACCCGCGGTGCTCGGCGTCTCCGGTTGCATGGGATGCCTGAAAGACGGCGACATGGTGGTGCTGGATGCCGAGAGGGGCGAGGTCGTCATGGCCCCTCTCGGCGCGGAGCGCGCCGCTTACGAGGCCAGGGCCGTGCGAGTCGAGGCCGAGATGCGCGGCGTGAGGAGATGGCGCGGCGCCGAACCCATCACTCGCGACGGGCGGCGCATATGGGTTGGGATGAACATAGCCGGCGTGAGCGACCGCGAGCTGGAGCACGCTCCGAGCTCCGACGGTTCGGGCCTCTTCCGTACGGAGTTCGTATTCATGGGGCGGGCCGGAGTGCCGGGCGAGGACGAGCAGTACCGGATTTACAGGAGGGCGCTGGAGGCGTTTGGCGGCAAGCCCGTCACGCTGCGCACCGTGGACATCGGCGGAGACAAGCGGTTGGAGCGCTTCGGCCTGCCGAAGGAGGAGAACCCCTTCCTCGGGCTGAGGGGCCTCCGGCTCTGCTTCGCGAGGCCGGAGCCGTTCGGAGCGCAGGTACGCGCGGCGCTCCGCGCGTCCGCTCACGGGGACCTGCGCATCATGCTGCCGATGGTCGGTTCGCTGGAGGAGATAGCGAGGGCCAGGGCGTTCATAGAGGAACAGGGCGAGTTGCTGGACGCCAGAGGGGTCGAGTGGAACCGCGGTGTCAAGATAGGGATAATGATCGAGATACCGTCTATAGCCCTCATAGCGGACCTCGTCGCGCCGAAGGTCGATTTCGCCAGCATCGGGACCAATGACCTCTGCCAGTACCTCAACGCGGCGGACAGGCTGAACCCCTCCGTCGAGTCGTGCTATCAGGAGTACCACCCGGCCATGTTTCGCGTAATAGGCGACGTCGCGCGCGCGTTTGCGTCACACGGCCGCGAGCTGGGCATCTGCGGGGAGATGGGCGGCGACCCGCTGGTCATACCGGCGCTGATAGGTCTCGGAGTCGAAAAGTTCAGCATGGGCGCCGCGTCGATGGCGCCGGTAAAGAGGGCGATACGCGGACTGGACATGGCCTCGGCGGCGGAGCTTGCCGGGGAGGCGCGGGAGCTCGGGACAGCGGCTGAGGCACGGGAGTGCCTCAGTGCCTTCGCCGCGCGCTCCTCGCCGGATGCGTGACGCGGGGGTACGCCAGCCAGTCGCGTAACCGGCGCGGGACACGAGCGCCGCTGGCGGCCCCGGGCTGAGCCGAACGACAACGTAGGAGGTGAACATCATGCGTTCCAGGACGATCAACGTGAAAAACCCGACAGGACTGCACGCGCGTCCGGCGTCGGATTTCACGGCGGCAGCCGCCAAGTACAGCTCCAGCATCACGCTGAAGCGGGCGGGCACGGAGGACGAATACAACGCCAAGTCCATAGTCATGCTGCTGGCTCTGGGGCTGGAGCCGGGCGAGGAGGCGGTCCTCACGGCCGACGGTCCTGACGAGGCGGAGGCAGTGGAGGCGCTGACGAGCCTCGTCGACAGCTTTGACGAGTGATTTGGGCGATTCGGGCGGGGCGCCCCGGTGAACTTGATGAAGAAGATAGAAGAGCTGATAAATCGTGAGTTTTTGTGCGAGTGCGGGCGTACGCACCGCGTGCCCATCCGGGAGATACGCTCGTGGAACGACCCCATCCCGCCCGAAGCGTTCGAGAGGGCGTTCGGCGGACGCGGCGTGAGGAGCGCGCTCATGATCTGCGACGCTCACACGAAGTCCTGCGCGAACGACCGCGTAGCCGAAACGCTGAACGGCCTCGGCTGGCGCATGAAGGTCAGGGAGTTTATTAATGGAGGCGGAGACCGGCTCGCCAACGACGAGTCCGCCGTCGGGGCGGCGGTGCTCGACGCGGATTCGGGCGTCGACGGAATAATCGCGGTTGGCGGGGGGACGGTGACGGATCTCGGGCGGTTCGTCGCGAGCAGGCTCGGCAAGCCATTCGTGTTGGTGATGACCTGCCCGTCGATGGACGGCTACGCGTCCAACATCGCGGCTATGTCGCTGGACGGCAAGCGGAGGATATTCAAGGATTGCCGATACCCAGACGCCATTTTCTGCAATCTGCGGGTCATGCGCGGCGCGCCTATGGACCTGATAAGATCGGGCTTCGGCGACATGCTGGGGAAGAGAACATCCCTGCCGGACTGGGTCTTATCCCGCCACGTCACCGGCGAGAGATTCTGCGGCATGACGGCGGCTCTCATGGACGACAGCTCCATGCGGTGCATCCGC
>JAISZL010000040.1 GCA_031269245.1 Synergistaceae bacterium
CCATGCCGCAATTAGCCCCTCCTTTTCGCCGCGTTGCTTTGCTTCTATTATCAATTCTCTTTTTTCGTTCGATATCGGTTTCATTCAATCAACCCTCATGATTCTATATATACCATATATACCATACCCTTATGCGAATTAATAGTGGAATTGCTATATCTTCAGCTTTTCATGCTCCTCCAGCAATTCAGAATAATGGCAGAAATTGCTGCCGTAGTATTTCTCCCCATAGAGGTACAACACCTCCCGCTTGAAATCTTCCCGTAGCGTACGCGCCGGCTTACGCCCCCGGTTCCCGTGTATGAGTCCCTGTTCTCCTGCCTGCTTATAACTCGCTTTCAGCCTCCTCAACTGGCGGGCCGTTACGCCCAAACTCGCCGCCGCTTCCGCATTCGTCATACTGCCCGACGTTACTCGCTCCAATACTTTTACACGCTTTAACTCGTCCTTTGTCAAACTTATTCTCTCCTGTCCCATGCGGACATTTTCTCAGACGAATAACAATGTCATTCATTTGTATTGACTCCTGGCCGCGAATGTGATAACCTGAAAATGGCTTTCAGATTATTGCGAGGGGAGGGTATGCCAATGGGTCGCCCGGTTAGGTACAACACAGCGCAGAGCAAGGCGGTGCTGGAATATCTGGCGTCGCTCGGGAGCGAGCACGTCACTGCGGCTCAGATCGCCGAGCACTTCGGCGGGAGCCGTCGGTCGGTCGGGCTCACCACCGTCTACAGGCACCTGGACAGACTGGTGGAGAGCGGGCACGTGCGTAAATATTTCGTCGACGGAGATTCCAGCGCCTGCTACCAGTACGCGGCGGACGACGAGGGGTGCTCCGAGCATTTCCATCTGAAGTGCGAGGGCTGCGGCGCGCTCTTGCACCTGGAGTGCGGGATGCTTGACGAAATTCCTCATCACGTCTACGAGGAGCACTCGTTCCTGATCAATAGAAGCAAAATAGTTTTTTACGGCAAGTGTGCGGACTGCATGAAAAGCGCGGACACAGGGATCGTCGATTCAAGGCAACGCTGATTAAATGGCCAAAACGGCAAACGAGCGTTTTGGGACGCTGACGATGAACCGGCGCTTACAGAGGCACGCCGCGCGGAGGCTCGCCGTAGGCGCGATCTGCGCGTTGTTGGCTGCGGCGTCGCTTGCGCTGACCGTGTTCGTCCTGTTTCACGCGAACCATGATCACGACAGCGACGGCGCCGGGGGCGGGTGTTTGATGTGCGCGCAGGTCACGGCGGCGCAGGGCCTGCTCCGAGGACCGGAGCAGGCGGGCGGGTGCGCGGTGTTTACGCTTGGCGCTGCGCCCGCCCTGTTTTGCAATCTGAAGTCCGTCCGCGCATGGACTTATCTTCAGACACTGACTGCACTGAAAATTCAGTTGAACAGGTGATTCGGCTCGCGTCAAGAAGTCTCCCTTCGTCATAACATAAATTATGGAGGTGCCTTTATCGTGAAGAAATTGTTTCAATCGTTCTTGTCGGTGTCACTCATGGCGGCTGCGCTCTCCCTCGGTGGGCAGGCGGCAGCGGCGGAGAAGGTCAGCGTCGTTACGACCATCTTTCCCTATTACGACTTTACGCGCGTCATAGCCGGCGACAAAGCCGAGATAACCATGCTCCTGCGGCCCGGGGCCGAGAGCCACTCCTACGACCCGACGCCGCGGGACATGCTGAAGATCCAAAATTGCGATGTCTTTATATATGGAGGCGGCGAGTCGGATGAGTGGGTCGACGGCGTGCTGGAGTCCGTCGACACCTCGAAGATGAAGATCATATCGATCATGGACTACGTGGACGTCGTCGAGGAGGAGATCGTC
Source organism: Synergistaceae bacterium (assembly GCA_031269245.1). Taxonomy (GTDB): domain Bacteria; phylum Synergistota; class Synergistia; order Synergistales; family Synergistaceae; genus JAIRKI01. Next base: position 1,832 of record JAISZL010000040.1, read on the forward strand.
GAGGGGATGCAGGAGGAGGAAGAGGAGCACAGCCACAATGAGGGGTTCGAGGAAAGCGACGTAAGGGACCGCCCTACGTTCGCGGACTGGAAGGGCGACTGGCAGTCCGGCTACCCGTACATATTGGACGGGACGCTGGACGACGTTTTCGAGCACAAGGCCGAACACGACGAGGAAAAGACTGCCGAGGATTACAGGAAGTACTACACTGACGGCTATAAAACAGACTACAACCGCCTCGTGCTGAACGACAAGGACAACACCATCACGTATTACATAGAGGGCAAAGAGATCGTAAAAGTGAAATATGATTACAAGGGATATGCCATACTGACCTACGACGACGGGAGCAAGGGTGTGAGGTATCAGTTCGAGGCTGTTGGAGAGACGGGTGGCGCGCCGAAGTACATCCAGTTCAGCGATCACTGCTACAAGCCAACGGAGGGCCTAGAGCATTTTCACCTGTACAACGGGAACGAAGGTTTCGAGCCAATGCTGAAGAACCTCGTGAATTGGCCGACGTTCTACCCGGCGTCGATGAACGGCTCGGACATCGCCGCTTCCATGATAGGCCATGACCACGAGGAGGAGTACGACGAGCACGTCTGGACGTCACCTAAGAACGCGAAGATAATCGCGCAAAAAATAGCCGACACACTGTCCGAGGTCGACGCCGCCAACGCGGCCGCGTATAGCATCAGCGCGGCCGCTTACCTGAGGGAGCTCGACAAACTCGACAAGGCGTTCAGGGACGTGGTGAAGGGCGCCTCCAGGAAAACACTGGTCTTTGGCGACCGATTTCCGTTCCGCTACTTCGCCGACACTTACGGGCTGAAGTACTTCGCCGCGTTCCCCGGCTGCTCGACGGAGACGGAGGCAAGCGCCGCCACCGTCGCGTTCCTGATAGACAAGGTCAAGGCCGAGAAGATCCCCGTCGTGTTCTATATCGAGCTCTCCAACGAGAAGATAGCGGACACGATCTGCGAGGCGACCGGCGCGAAGAGGCTCCTGTTGCACGCGAGCCACAACATCTCAGGGGACGACTTCCGAAACGGAACCACGTATCTGGATATAATGACGGCCAACGTGGGCGCGCTGAGGGAGGCGCTGATGTAATGGCCGCGGCGGGGGGGGGCCTGTCTCTTAAGGGGGGATGGCCCCGCTTTGCCCATGCCGCGAATGGAATGGAACTCGAGGAGGATGACGCGCAAGCGCTGTTTTTACTGATTTCAGAAAAAAAATAGTGGTTTAGCATGATAATACCAATTCACGATCAGGGGGCTGTTTTTGATGCGGCTGAAGCGGTTATCCAGACCTGTTTTAACGCTTTACCCTCAGGGCCTTTGATTTCAAATTGGTATAGATAGATAGAGCACCGACATCTCACATAGGAGTCCGATGGACGTTGCCTCCCAACCCATCGGCGATTTAAGAGGTTTGGTGGGGCCAATGCCCCCCAAACCTCTGTTAGTTTTTTCGCTAATACGTCATGGACTTCTTTGCCGTTCATTTTTTTGGAATTACGCCGATAATTTTAATGATTTGCAATAAAGGTGCGCTATATGCAAATGATTTTCATCACTTCTGCGGATTGCAAGGTTAAGGGCTAATTTATCATTCAATCAAAGCATGGGGGTGCAGGAAACTAATTCCCTGCCGGGTGCGGGCGGCGCCCGCGGTTTTGATCCCGCGGTTTGAGGCGTGAACGCCGCCGTTAAAATTTTTTACAGGGCAATCTCACTTTTTTCCGTGATTTGTCACAAATCCGGCTCCGAAGACCTTGATTTTTTTCGGTTTGTCTGATAATTTAAGGCTCTAATGTGTCGCTATATAAATTTTTTGAAAATAACAATGTAACGAATATTAACATATGGGTTTTAGGTTATCGGCAGTAGCCATAAATTGTTTCATCCATGCGCACGTCGCACATCGCGCGAAATTCTAAACAACGGGAGGAGAATCGCTCGAGCACGAGACAGGAGGGCAATAACGTTACAGGCCGTTCGCACATTTTATAAGGCGTATTTCTATTTAAGATTACGAAAAAATTTAGCATACGTCAAGTAGGAGGATAAAGACATGCAGGGAGATAAACTATTAGATGACATAGGAAGGCAAATATTGAAGGCGTTGCAGGAAAACGCGCGAATCTCCTTCAGCGAACTTGGAAGACGCGTCGGACTCTCCTCTCCTGCGGTGGCCGAAAGGGTGCATCGGATGGAGGAGGCAGGGTATATAAAGGAGTACAGGGCCATCGTCGACCAGGAGAAACTCGGATTCCCCATCACCGCGTTCATCCGCGTGACGGCCAACGTCGGCAAGCTCAAGGAGGCCGATGACATGGCGCGCACGATACCCGAGGTGGTGGAGGGGCATCACTTGACGGGGACTGACGGATTCATCCTGAAGGTGGTGGTGGCGTCGGTCGGGCATCTGGAGGAGATCATCAATCAGATGGGGAACTACGGCCAGACGACGACGTCCATCGTGCTCTCGTCCCCGGTCTCGTCGCGCGTGTTGACGCCCTTCTTCCCAGCCAGCAGCTGACGATTTTTCCCTCGAACCGCAGGCAAGACCTCGGGGCTCTGCCCCGAACCCCGCAAGGGGACCAGTCCCCTTGACCCCGTTATCATTTTTATTTTCACCCGCGGGGTGAAAATAAAAATGTAAAAAGGGTCCAGGGAGCTAGCTCCCTGGAGGGTTTGGGCGGAGCCCACGGTTCTGATCCCGCGGTGCGCCAACTTGGAATATTGGCGGGGAGCCTTTGTTTTTTTCATATCGTATCCGATAAGGGGAGGTGGTTTATGAGGAGGTTTTACGCCAGGGAAGGCGTGCGGAGTATCAGGGGGGAGGTTCCGCGGGCACGGAAGGCGCGCGGACGATGTTAAGCAAGTCACGACAAGGAGGTTGCAGGCAATGCGTATCATGCACAATATCCCGGCGCTGCAGTCGTACAACGCTCTAAACACGACGAACACGCAGCTGCAGAAGTCCATCCAGAGGCTGTCCACCGGGCTTAGGATCAACAGC
>JAISZL010000081.1 GCA_031269245.1 Synergistaceae bacterium
GCCCACTCCGGCAAGCTGATTGAGAGCGGCATAAAGGCGGCGGCGGGGGTCAGGCTGCACAACATCATATCGGACGGCATAGCGCTGGACATAGACAGCGACATAGGGCTTCTGCACTCATTCTACAACGAAATGACGGGGACGTTCGACTCCGATATAGAAAAACAGATTTCCCAGTACGTCCACCTCGCCGACAACGCCGCCGCGCTCCATATAGGGGCCAACGAGGGCGAGAACATGCTGCTGACCCTCGGCGCTCTCACCGCGGACGCGCTGGATATAAACGACCTGGACGTCCGCACGAGGGAGGAAGCCTCCCGGAGCATCACGAGGCTCGACAACGCCATAAGGCACGTATCGGCCCAGCGCGCCATCGTAGGGGCTCAGATCAGCCGCCTCGGCAGCACGATATCGAACCTCGGCACGGCGTCGCTCAACCTGACGAATTCCAGGTCCCGCATAGCCGACGCGGATATCGCGAAGGAGATGATGGAGTTCACGAAACTCAACATAATTTCCAAGGCGGCGAACTCCATGCTGGCGCAGGCCAACCAGATCAACACGGGCGTGCTCACGCTTCTTGGCTGATTCGCGGGCCGGTGAAGGACTCGCGGCGCCACGCGCGGTCAACAGGCAGGACCTCGGGACTCCGCCCCGAACCCCGCTAAGGGACCAGTCCCCTTGATCCCGTTAGAGCCCGCCTAATATCTTTTAATAGCAAAGACACAAACGCCAGTTTAACCATATTCAGCGATGTTTCAATAGAGACGTTCGCGGTTTTTCCTACGATCAGACTCGACAATGCGACAATTTGCCCAAATGTCGCATATAAACGGACCGCCTCAAGGGCAAGGAGGAGGTGGAAGTTGATCTGACTAGGATAATCGGATGTTGAACATTATGGGAAATCATTCACCCTATTCACAATACCGAGTGTTTATGTTATATTGCGTAACGCAAATGCGACATTTGGGCAAATTGTCGCGTTTTGGGTAAGCGTTGGATATAGCTGTTCTTGTTCGTTTTAAATCAGCGCTTCCTTAATTAATATAGATAATTCAGTTATAAAAAAACAAAAGGAGGTTGCGTAATGAGGAGGAAGGATTGGATTCTGGGAGCGGGTATGGCGCTGATGATTTTCGTATTGATGGCCGGCGGCTGCGTCGTCGGCGGATCGGACGATTTGACGATCGCGGACACGATTTATGTCAATGGAAACATCTATACCGTGGACGATGAATTTTCCAAAGCCACGGCGATCGCGGTGCGCGGAGGCAGACTTCTGTACGTAGGGGACACGGATACGGCGTCCCGCGACTACCGCGGAGCGGACACCACGGTAGTCGACCTGGAGGGAAAGACGGTCATACCGGGCATTATCGAAAATCACCTGCATTTTCAGAGCACTGGCATGATGGACCCTGACATTACGATCGATACTAACTGGCAGCTTAAGGCGACGATTCTGAAGAATGTAGGGGACAAAGCCGGGGAGCTTGGTCCAGGCGATGACAAATGGATCTATTCTTTTGGCTGGAACGAGGAATCGCCATATTGGGGTTTGGATCCGTTCACATTCGAACCGTTGGATGAACCGCCGTCACCGCCGACGAAGTCGGACCTTGACGACGTTGCTCCGGATAACCCCGTGTTCCTCGAGCGGACAGACGGGCACTCGGCGTGGTTGAACTCTAAGGCGCTTGAGTTATGCGAGATAACTAAGGATACGCCGGACCCGACGACGGATCCTAGTACTCCGTGGATCGTAAAAGACGCGCGGGGCGAATTAACGGGCATAATCAAGGAAGCGGTCATGGCCAGCGCGCGCACGTATGTTCCTCTCTTCGGAACCGAAGAGGGAAAGATGACGATGTACAAGAAGGCGGAGGAGAAATTCTTGTCGCTCGGGCTCACCACCGTTGTGGATGCGGGGATCGGATACGCCGACGTCAAGATCTTGGATGATGCCTATAGGGATGGAACGCTCAAGGTGAGGGCGTATGAGATGCTCTCGGCGGGCGATGAAGCGGAATTTATAGGCGACTACGGCAAACCCGTGAAGGATTTGTACGGCGGCAGATTCTCGGTCAACGCGGTAAAGATATACGCGGACGGCTCGCTCGGCTCCAGAACGGCCTGGCTTCTGGAGGATTACAGCGATGACCAAGGCAATACCGGCGCCGGGATATACACCTCGGATCAGTTAAAAGCCGTGGTGAAAACGGCGAGCGATTACGGTTTTCAGGTCGGGACGCACGCAATAGGCGACAGGGCTGTGCGGGAGGTCATCGACGCGTATGAGGACGCTGTCGCCGTCGAAAAACTGCCTGAACGCAGGTTCAGAATCGAGCACTATTCCGTGGTGCAGCCGGACGATCTCGAAAGGGTTATCGAGCGGGGCATCATACCTTCGATTCAAGGCTACTTCGCGCCATCCGATCACACTATGGCGCCGGCTAGGCTTGGCGAGCGCGCTGCGCTGGCGTATACCTGGCGCACGATGATCGATGAAGGCGCCAAAATAGCCAATGGTTCGGATTCACCGGTCGAAAACGTAAGCCCGTTCAGGGGCATTTACGCGGCGGTGACGAGACAGACCGCCGTGGACACGCTCCCGCCTAATGACCCGGAGGGGGGATGGTACCCCGACGAGAAGATCACGAGAGAGGAAGCCCTCAGGTCGTACACGAGCTGGGGCGCTCTCGCGATCTTCGCCGAGGATGACAGAGGCTCGCTGGAGGCGGGAAAGTACGCCGATTTTGTGGTCATCGACAGGGATTACATGGAATTCGAGGATGATGCCGAACTACAAGATATAACGGTCCTTCAGACGTACCTCGGAGGAGAATTGGTCTATAATCGTCCTGACGACAGTATCGTGTCTGACGGTATCGCCGGCAGCGGGTTTTCGGCCGGGAAGCGGATCGGCCATCCGTTCCAGATCAGAGGCGATTGCCCGGATTGCGTGAGGGCGGCGAGGTCAGCGAGGTTGGCGAATTTGGTGAGTTCGGCAAAGGCTCAGTAAAGCTGAATCTCGCAAGCCGCGGAAATGTACGAAGGCGCGCGGGGAGGTCTCTCTCGATTAAACCTCAGACCACGGGATCAAGACCGCGGTTCGAGGTTTAATGAGAGGCCTTCCTGTCGCGCCGTCAGTTCCAGAAGAGGTTGAAGTACGAGCCGCTGTCCCGGGGCGGACGAAGGCCCATTCCCGTCAGGAAGGGTTTGCCTTGAAGGTCTTTTAACTCCAGGCCCCTGATCGCTAATTTGTATAACCCGCCCGGCGCCGCGTCTATGGATCCAGCAGCAGCATGTTGAGCTTTTTCATCGTCTTCAGCTCGACGTTGGTGAAGGAAAGCGCCTCGGGGGTTATCCTGCCCGGCGGCATGGGCGTCTCGGACAACAGGAACTTCAGCGCGAACGGCGTGATCGGCCTGTACGAGATGCCGAACATGTAGCCCCATTTCAGCGCGTTGTAATGAAATTGGTTCAATACGCAGAAATTCATCCTCTCCATGGAGTTCGCCTGGTTCACCATCGAGATGTACGTGACGAGATCGAACGCGTTCATCTCCCCCACGTAATAGAACTGGCATTTTTCGTGATCGTCGAATGACGGTATATCCATGTAGAACTCGCTTTCGAAGACGTTCCTCATGTCGTTGAACGAGAGCGTGAGAAGCGACAGCACGACGGATTTCTTGCGGCCGTCGTAGTAATAGACGTACAGTTCGTTGTGTGTCCCGAAGGGGTTGAGCGAAAATTTCGACTGAGCCGGAGGCCTGCAACGGTAGTTGACGAGCTGATTTATCTCGACGTCAAGCGTCATGGCTAAATCGCACAGAGTGGCTATGTCGATGGAGATGTTGCCGTTTTCGTACTTTGACAGGGTTGATTTGCTCTTGTGGATCATTTGGGAAAGCTGCTCCAGCGACAGATTTTTCTGTTTGCGGAAAAAGTTTATTTTTTTGCCTACGTGAACAGAAATAGAGTCCATGCCCGCATCCTTTCAGAAAGAGCCGCACCTAGCACAAAACGCGGGCGCGGCTTGATATCGGCATAAACGAGTCAAGTATGTGATAACATCAGTTCGATTTCAATCGGGCGTTAATAAGGCGCCTGGCGGCGCATAAATACCCCCCTTGAAATCTTTTAACCTCAGGCACCTGATTACGAATTGGTATAAAAAGGCTTGCGGGTTTGCTGTCCGCGACGCGGGAACGACACTTCACCGCAACGATGCGGCATAGCGTCACGCCAGTTAACTTGAAAAGATTATAGTGGGCTTTTTTGTAAAAATCAATTAAAACATTCGGTCTTCGACTAAATTTAAACTCAGCCCCCTCGCTATTCGGCGGTTATGATGCGGCCAGAGTAGTCGGCCGCGATCTTCTGTCCAGGGCGCGTCACCAGGAACCTCTCATCGTCCCACCTGCCGTCTATGAAATCCCTGAGCATACCGCTGTCCCCCCTGACCACGTCGAAGGCCGCCCCCAGGTAGGCCGCCGCGTCCTTCGTGTACTTCTCGTACTGAGGGAAGTCCATCTCGTCCCACTTTATGTACGCGCAGTGCTCGTAGCTGTCCGGCCACTCCTGCTCGATGAGGTATTGCGCCCCCTCCTCCCCGTAGCGCTCCGTGTATATGGCGCGGAGCGCGTTTTCGGATTCCTCCGACGGCATGAATGACGAGTTCTCTATCCACGACGCGTTGTACCAGTACGTGCCGCGGTGCGAGTCGAAGTAATCCTGATAGGCCTCGTGGGAGCCGAGAAAGAGAGCTATGCAGTCGTGAGCCCTGGGGGTCACGACTGGGTACTTTTTCGAGCAGAGCCCCACCAGACTGTTTGAGCACAGCCCGTAGCCGAGGAGTATGGCGTCGAAATCGCGTTCCTTGTAATCGTACCGCGACTTGTAAGTGTACAAGTCGTTTCCCGAGTCTATCCGCTCCAGCTCGCCCTGAAGCGCTTTTCGGAGCAGATCCGGGGTGCTGTGCAGCCCCTGCCGGATATAAGTGACGTCCAGATAGTTTTCGCAGGTGGCCGCGATCAGCGATATTTCCCTGAATAACACCTTACATGCGAGCATCTTCAATCTCATTCGCGCACCCCATCCTCTCAAGTCCGAAAGAACAGACAATCCTCAGCCCGCGAGCGGCGAAAGATCGAGGGCTCCCGTGGCCGTGGCCGTCACTTTGTAGCCTATGTACACCCGGCCGAAATCGGTGTCTGCCGCGCTCTCGCGAGTCTCAACGGCGACGCTCACGTCCCTCTTTGACCCGCGCCTGACGGCCTCCTCGCGCGCCTTCGCGTCGGCCATCCGCTCCGCCTCGGCCTTCGCATCGTCCAATTTTTTGAAAACCAGCCTCTCCCCGCCGCCGTAGACTACGTATTTGTTCTGAGCCTGGTCGTAGACGACCTCTATCGTGACTGCCGCGAAAACCTTCGCCACTATCGCCCCGAGGGCGTTAGCTACCTTAGAGTATTCCGAAATGACGACTTTCGTCCCGAGAAACCGCCCTACGTCCTTGAGGAAAATGTGGGTCGGCGCCCCGACCCCAACCAGCGTCGCCGGTGTCGAGAACAAGCAGCTCAGGTATGAGCCGCCGCCGTTCTTGGCCTGCTCGTAGCTCCTGTATATCAGCTCCCGCGTCTGCTCGCTCAGGCCTTTTTCCCTCATATCTGGATACGCGTCTTCGATTAGTACGCGAACAATATTATAATATAATTTTTTTTTCACTTCGTCATAGATTTTTTCGCAGAGCTCACGCGGGCTTGTTTTCAGCCGGCGCGCCATGATACCGACCCCCAGCTCCGAGGCTCGCGCGCTGTACCTGGCGAAGTCCCCGCGTATGTGCATGATGTCCGTCGGGGTCAGGCCGCAGCGCATTATGATGCCCTCGCGTATCAATCGCTCCAGATGGGACTTCAGCACGATGTCCCCGAGCCTGCCGCTCAGTGCTCGCAAGCTCTGCGGACAATCGAGCAGCGCCGCGGCAGCGATTTTTTCGTTTTCATTGTACCTGCCTAAGAGGCTTATGTCCTTTATGCCGAGGTAAATATCCTTTTGAGGGCTTGCCGCGTACTCCAAGAGATCCTCTTCCTTCTCCAGGAGGGTGAGCAGCCCGGGGAAGCGGTGTGCCGCCATGCACAGCGGCATGACGCGTTCCTCGCCGATGACGGCGTCCCCGTCGGCTATGACTATCCCGCTGTCCCCTCCGAGGCCGAAGGTGTCCACGAAAAGCCCCTTTACGAATGTGTTCCATCCGCCTATCCTGACGCCGCTTTTGACCCTCTGCGGAACTCCGTCCCTCACGAAGGCGATGTCCGTGGTGGTCCCTCCCATGTCCACTATGACGCAGTTCCGCTCGTCGGTCAGCTCCATTGCCCCCATGACGCTCGCGACCGGGCCGCAGAGCAGCGTCTCGACGGGGCGGGTGGAGGTGAATCTTTCGGACATGAGGCTGCCGTCGCTTCTCACTATCACGAACGGCGCCTTGATGCCGCGGTCGCTCAGCGCTTTTTTCACCGCATCCAGAAAACCGGCGATCACCGTGATCAATTGAGCGTTCAAAAGCGCGCTGGCGCCGCGCTTCATGATGTTGTTCTCGGAGAAGAGCTCGTGAGCGCACACCACTGGGATTGGCGTCTCGCTTTCTATCATTTCGCGAGCCCGCTTCTCCAGCGTTCCGCCCGACTTCCTGGCGAACATCTCGACCAACCCGACCGCGTCGCACTCCTTGAGCTTGTCGTCGAGCAGCCTCCTGAATTTGTCCCAGTCCGGCGCCTGGACTACGACGCCCGTAGGCTTCGTCCTGCTCTCCACGTAGCAGAGAGCGTCGTCCCTGTTCAGGCCGTAGTCCGCGCCGACCCGTCTGACTGTGCCCTGGTCGATGCCGAACATGACCAGCCGGGCCCTTCCCCCCTTGTTTTCCACGCACGCGTTAGTGGCCAGGGTGGTGGAGAGCGCTATCGCCTCGGCGCTCTCCACCAATTCCCTCGGCAGCTTGTCGAGGGCGCGCCCGATACCGCGCGACAGGTCGTCCTTCGTCGTGCCGGTCTTGGAGAACGCGGCTATCTTTCTCCTCTCGAAGTCGTAGACGACGGCGTCGGTGCAGGTGCCCCCCGTGTCAATTCCTATCCCTATCTTCACCTCGGATCGCCACTCATTCCTGTTTGTCGAAGATCAAAAACCCCGGCGGTTTATTTTTTCTCGGCCGCCGCGTCGGCCAGCCTCAGTATCTCATCCACAGCCGCGTCCTGTTCGGGTGTGAGCGGTTTTGGTTTGTAGTTCTCGATTATGTCGATGGCGCGAGCCTTCACCCTCTGCTCGAACGTGGTGCGCCCGTCCCTCTCCCATTTTTCGAGGTCAGCCCTGTCCGTCAGATCGGGGAGCCACATCTCGGCGTTGTACTCCAGCGTGTGCTCCTCGCTAAGGTAATGCCCCTTCGGGCCGACCTTTTTGATTATGTCTATGGCCATGTGGCTCCTGTCGAAGACCACCCCGTCGAAGACCCTTCTCATCTGGGATATGGTCTCGTTGGCGGCGACGAGCATCTCGTAGGAGAAGGTGAGCCCGTAATTCATGAAGCCGACGTCGTGGTTCAAGTTGACGCCGCCGAAGCCGACGGCGAACACGTACTGAGCGGACTCGTTCATGGCCTGCGCGTCGAACACCTTACCGCCGGAACAGCCCGTGAAGCCCCACGTCGGCACGTGGTACAGGTCCCGCCCGATCTGCGCCAGAGCGATGTTGTTCACTATGGACTCCGGGGAGCAATATGTGGGTTGCATGCACTTCAGGTCCATGTTGTACATGGCGCCCCCGAACACTATCGGGGCGCCCGGGCGTGCCAGCTGGTGGATCACGAGGCCGGCGAGGCACTCGGCATCGGCCTGGATCAGGCCGCCCGCGTTGGTTATGGGGCCCGTCGCCCCGGTCATCATGCACGGCGAGTAGTTCGTCGGCAATTGGTTCTCCGCGCAGTATATCAATTTGTCAACCGCGTCGAAGGTGTGGTTGAGAGGGGACGTAGGTTCGTTGTACATGATGAAAAGCGGCCTTTTGGAGAGTTCTTCGAGGCTGCCGCGCACCGCTATGGCCATCTTCGTGATATTGCTTATGGATTCGCGGTTGGCCGCCGTGACCACCTGTGGCTTCGTCGAGTTGCGGAGCATGACGGCGTACTGATGCTCGTAAGACGTGACGGGGTAGTCGTACATCAGGCCGCAGCACATCAGAAAGTCGAGCTGCGGGAGAGCGTCGGTTATCTTGGCCCCGTCCTCCATGTCCTTGTACGTGAATGGCCTGTGCTCGCCCGTGTACACGTCCAGTATCGTCGGGCAATCCGACCCGGTGCCGTAGTACACGTTCCTGCCGCCGAGGTCCATGGCGATATTCCCGTCCCTGTCATAGACGTGGATGTGGGACGGCGCCTGCCTGGCCGCCCATTCGACCAAGCCCTCCGGCATGAACACCCTCTTTCCCTTTACGCCGCAGCCGACCTTCCGCAGCATCTCCCGCGCCCCCTCGTGCTGGATGTCGCTGCCGACCTCCCTTAGCACCTGGAGCGCTCCGCTGTGAACCAGCTCCATCTCCTCCCGCGTCAGAAACAGCAGCGGCGAGCCGCACTTCTGCACGTTGTTGAAATCCGATCTATCCATGTTCTCTCTCCTTGTCAGTCCCTGAAACTCGAACGCCTCAGCCGGATACGCCGACTAATTTTTTGGCGAGATCCACCGCGGAGGTCGCGTTGGTCGCGTAGCCGTCGGCGCCTATCTGGTCCGCGAACTTCTGATTGACCGGCGCGCCGCCCACCATGACCTTGACCCTGTCCCTCAGCCCCGCTTCCTCCAAAGCCTCGATCGTGTCCTTCATCGAGTACATGGTCGTCGTGAGCAGGGCGGAGAGGCCGATGATCTTCGTGTCGGGGTTTTCCCGCAGGGCCTCCACCACAGCCTCGGGCTCCACGTCCATCCCTATGTCCACCACCTCGAAGCCGGCGCTCCCCATGAGGAGGGCGACGAGGTTTTTGCCTATGTCGTGCATGTCTCCCGCCACCGTGGCGCATATGGCCCTGCCCAGCGATTTCACGTCGCCCCCGGACAGCATCGGCCTGACCTTCTCCACGCCCGTCTTCATGCATCGGGAGGCGATCAGAAGCTCGGGGACGAATATCTCCCCAAGCCTGAACTTTTCGCCGAGCACGTTGATGGGGTCGACTAAACCGACGTTCAGCACGTCAATAGGCGCATTCCCCTCGTCCAGCGCGGCCGCGACCGCCGCCTCGACCTCGCGGAGCTTGCCGTACTCGACTATCACGGCAAGTTCTGACAATTTCGACATTAAAATACTCCCCCTCCTTCGATTTTTTGCGGCTAATACCAATTCGCGATCATCAGGCTGTTTTTGATGCGGCTGAAGCGCTTGTTCAAACCTGTTTTAACGCTTCACCCTAGCATAAGTGTTAGCTCGACATGCATATTATCAACAGAATTAATTTAGTCAAATACATCTCCGTTACTCCACGATGGACAAATAAGGCGCTTAATTGAGCTAGAGGAAAAATGGGATGGAAAAATCGGTGTTTCCCCCGCAATGGGCGGCACATGACGGCGGGCGGAGGCTATTGTCGTATTTTAGGGAAACTCCATACCGCAAAGGGTTCGGGCTGTTTCTTTCAAATGTCAGAAATGTGCGGTTATGACGAAAGTCGATGTTGTTATAAAAAAATTACATAAAATCCTGGGATATTTCTACTATAAAGAAAATTGATCAGGGTTTTTTCCACATTTAGGAAAACGACATTCATTTGACATCGTCACCATGCGGTCATTATTATCTATGCTATATTTTACTTTATTTTCATATCCTGGTAATTTTTGCGAGGTTTGATATAGTTTTTTCTCTATACTTGGATGGAGGGGCCAAGACGCTTAAATGAGAGGAGCGGTTGAATTGGAGGAGCCAGGCAGTGAAGCGAAACACCAAGGCGCGGAGGGGAAGATTTTGAAGACGCCCCTCTACGACGCGCACGTGAGGTGCGGCGGCAGGATCGTGCCGTTCGCCGGGTATCTCCTTCCGGTCCAGTACCGCGGGGTGATAGCGGAGCACATGGCGGTTCGCGAGGCGTGCGGCCTGTTCGACGTCTCACACATGGGCGAGGTCGTCTACGAGGGGCCGGACGCGCTGGCCAACCTGCAGCGGACGATGACCAACGATTTTTCGGGGATGGCGCCCGGCAGGGTGCGCTACAGCCTCATGTGCAACGAGGACGGGGGAGCGGTCGACGATCTCGTCGTCTGCAAACACGGCGAAGAAAAGTATCTCGTCGTCGTGAACGCGGCCAACAGATCGAAGGACGTCGAGTGGATGAGGCGGCACGCTTTCGGGGACGTGACGATCAGGGACATATCCGACGACGTGGCTCAGGTGGCGCTTCAAGGGCCGAGGTCGCGCGCCGTCCTGTCGCGCGTCGTCCCGCCGGAGGGCATTCCTGAGAGGTATTACACGTTCGTTGACGGCGCGGAGATACGCGGCGCGAGGTGCCTCGTCTCGCGGACCGGATACACTGGGGAGCTTGGATACGAGATATACATGGGCAACGGCGACGCCATGCGCGTGTGGGAGGCTCTGATGGAGGCGGGAGCCGATCTCGGGCTGGTCCCAGCGGGGCTTGGCGCGAGGGACACGCTGAGGCTGGAGGCTGGGATGCCCCTCTACGGGCACGAGATGGACGAGGGCGTGACGCCGTTCGAGGCCGGCCTGGGCTTCGGGGTCAGCATGGAGAAGGGCGGCTTCGTCGGCCGCGCCGCGCTTGAAAAGGGCGCTCCTGAGCGCCTGCGAGTCGGCCTGAGGATCACCGGGCGCGGGATAGCCCGCGGCGGGGAGGCCGTGTATTTGGGCGGGGATGTCGTGGGGCGCGTCACCTCGGGGACGCACTGCCCGTATCTCGGACGCCCGGCGGCGATGGCAATGCTCGCGTCCGCTCACACGGCGGAGGGCACGGAGCTCGAGGTGGACGTGAGGGGCCGCCGGGTGTCGGCCGAGGTCTGCGCGCTGCCGTTCTACAAGAGGCAGAGGTAGCGGCGTCTTTTTTGGGGTCTTGTGACGTTCGGCGCATTTGTCAACTAAAATTACGAAAGGTGTGGGGTATTATGTATTTCCCAAAGGATGTGAGTTACTCCAGGACTCATGAGTGGGTGAGGATGGCGGACGGCAATACCGCGCGCGTCGGCATAACGGACTATGCGCAGCACGAGCTGGGGGACCTGGTATTCGTCAACCTGCCGGAGGTCGGCGACGAGGCTATAATGGGAGAGCGCATAGCGGACGTGGAGTCGGTCAAAGCCGTGTCCGACATATTCAGCCCCCTCTCGGGGAGGATATCCGCCGTGAACGGCGCGATTTTGGACGCCCCGGAGCTGCTCAACTCCGACCCATACGGGGCGTGGCTCTTTGAGGTCAGAGGTGTGACGGAGCACGAGGATCTCATGGGCGCGGAGGACTATGAGAGGTTCTGCGAGAAGGGGGAATGATACATGGCGTATTACGCTCCGTCCACCGAGGATGAGCAGCTCGAGATGATGCGAGAGGTCGGCGTGTCGTCGTGGGATGGCCTCTATGCCGATTTGCCGGAGGAACTTCTGCTGGACGGCCTGGCGATACCGGACGGCGCGTCGGAGTTCGGGGCTCAAGCCGTCATGGAGAGGCTCGCGTCGAAGAATGCCGCGTTCCAGACCATCTTCCGGGGCGCTGGCGCATATAACCACTACATACCGTCGCTCGTAAAGCAGATAACGTCCAAGGAGGAGTTCGTCACCAGCTACACGCCGTATCAGGCCGAGATAAGCCAGGGAACCCTCCAGTCCATATTCGAGTTCCAGACCATGATGTGTGAGCTGACGGGGCTAGACGCCTCCAACGCCTCCGTCTACGACGGAGCGGCGGCCGCGGCTGAGGCCGCCGCGATGTGCCGCTCACGCGACCGTCGGGCTGTTCTCGTGTCCGAGGCCGCTAAGCCGAATGTAATATCGGTCGTTGAAACGTACTGCTACGCGGCGGGCGCCGAGTTGCGGAGAGTGCCGACCAGGGGAGGGCTCACCGACGGGGACGCCCTCGCCGCGATGCTCGACGGCTCGTCCGCGTGCGTCTACATCGAACAGCCGAATTTCTTCGGCCTCATCGAGGACGCCTCCGCTCTTGGCCGCATCGCTCACGGCGGGGGGGCGAAGTTCGTGATGGGGGTGAACCCCATAGCCGCCGCGCTGCTCAAGACTCCAGGGGAGTGCGGCGCGGACGTGGCGGTAGGCGAGGGTCAGCCCCTCGGGATGCCCCTCTCGTTCGGCGGCCCGTACCTCGGGTTCATGACGGCCGCGGAGGATATGGCCCGTAAACTGCCGGGAAGGATAGTGGGCGAGACGGTGGACGCCGACGGCAAGCGCGCCTTCGTCCTGACGCTTCAGGCGCGCGAGCAGCACATACGCAGGGAGAAGGCATCGTCGAACATATGCTCGAACCAGGCGCTCTGCGCGCTCTCCGCGGCGGTCTACATGACGGTCATGGGGCCTCGCGGCCTGCGCCAGGCGGCGGAGAGCTGCTTCTCGAAGGCGCACTACGCCGAGAGGAAAATCTCCTCCGTCAGGGGTTTCGAGCCGGTGTACGAGGGTGAGTTCTTCCACGAGTTCGTGACGGCGTGCCCGGTTGGGACCGAGTCCCTGATGCGCCGCCTGGAGTCGCGCGGCATACTGGGCGGTATGCCGGTCGATGACGGCATACTCTGGTGCGTGACGGAGATGAACTCGCGGGCTGAGATAGACGATCTGGTTTCGATTCTGAAGGAGGTGGCGGAGGGATGAAGCTGAGTTTCGAGAAGAGCAGGCCGGGCAGGTTCTTCCCGGTGATGCCCGAGCTGGACGTGCCGGAGGAGAAGGTTCCGCCCGAGCTGGCGAGGGCCGCGCTCCCCAGGCTGCCCGAGATGTCGCCGCCCGATATATCGCGGCACTACAGCGAACTGGCACGCCGCACCCACGGGGTGAACGACGGGTTCTACCCCTTGGGCTCCTGCACGATGAAGTACAACCCCAAGATAAACGACGAGATGGCGAACCTGCCGGGCTTCACCCGGATACATCCGCTCCAGCCGGAGCACACGGTCCAGGGGTGCCTAGAGGCGATGGTCAGGGCCGGTGAGATGCTGTGCGAGATAACCGGCATGGACGCCATGACGTTTCAGCCCGCCGCCGGCGCGCACGGGGAGTTCACCGGGGTCCTGCTGATCAAGGCGTATCACGCTTCGAGGGGGGACGGCGCTCGAACGAAGATAATAGTCCCGGACTCGGCGCACGGCACGAACCCGGCGACCGTGTCCATGACCGGGTTCCAGGCGGTGAACGTACCGTCGGACTCGTCGGGTTGCGTGGACCTGGACGCGCTGCGCGCGGCGGCGGGCCCCGACACGGCGGGGCTGATGCTGACCAACCCTAACACGCTCGGACTCTTCGACAGGAACATACTCGAGATAACGAGGGTAATCCACGACGCCGGAGGGCTCTGTTACTACGACGGGGCCAACCTCAACGCGATAATGGGCATAGCCAGGCCGGGTGACATGGGCTTCGACGTGGTGCACCTCAACCTCCACAAGACGTTCTCGACGCCTCACGGCGGCGGCGGCCCCGGCTCGGGGGCGGTCGGGTGCAAGAGCCTCTTGGCGGAGTTCATGCCCGCGCCTCTCGCGGCGCGGCGCGGCGGCGGATACGCGTTTGAGTCGCCGCCCCAGAGCGTTGGGAGGGTCTCCGCTTTTTACGGCAACTTCCTGGTGATGGCGCGGGCGCTGACTTACATCATAACCATCGGCGGCGACGGATTGCGCGACGCCGCGAGGAACGCCGTTTTGAACGCGAACTACATGATGAGGCGCATGTCCGGCGCCTACGACGCGGCGTATCCCGGCACGTGCATGCACGAGTTCGTCCTGTCGCTCGACGGGCTCAAGCGCGAGGCCGGCGTCTCCGCGATGGACGTGGCGAAGTCACTGCTCGACCGCAGGATGCACCCTCCTACGATGTACTTTCCCATGATAGTCAAGGAGGCTCTGATGATCGAGCCGACCGAGACGGAGTCGAGGGAGACGCTGGACTACGCCGCGGACGCGTTTCTGGACATCCGCCTCCAGGCTGAGCGCGACCCGGAGGCTCTGCGCGCCGCGCCGGTGAGCACCCCGGTCCGAAGGCTCGACGAGGTGAATGCCGCCAGACATCCAAAACTGAGGTATAATTTCGGCTAGGGCGCCGCGTTGGGCACGGGCTGGCGGCGTGGTTTGAATCCTCAGCCTTCAGGCCCTCGACAATAAATCTAGTGTTTTCTTGAAAGAAAGATTAAGGAGTTGGATCGAATAGAGGATGTCAGATTATGAATTGGTAGTTGTAGGCGCGGGCCCCGGCGGTTACGTCGCGGCGATAAGGGCCGCGCAGCTTGGGATGAGGACAGCGATCGCGGAGCGCGCGGAGGTGGGGGGGACATGCCTCAATAGAGGCTGCATACCCACGAAGACGCTGATGCACGCCGCGCACCTCATGGGTGAGATCAGGAACGCCCGCAGGATAGGCATTTCGCTGGGCGCGGTCGATATTGACATCGAGCGGGTGTATGAACACAAGAACGAGGTGGTGAGCCAGCTGCGCGCCGGCGTGGAGGACTTGCTCTCGGGCAACGGGGTTCGCCTGATGCGCGGGCGCGCCGTCATAGAGAGGGCGGACGGTGGTGTGTATCGCGTGCGGGTCGGGGACTCAGCCGTGACGGCCGAGAGGGTTCTGATAGCCACCGGCGGGATGCCGGTCAGGCTCTCCATACCGGGCGCGGATCTCCCTGGAGTGCTGACCAGCGACGACGTGCTAGGCAAGCCCGGCGGCCTCCGCAGGAGGCTGACAATAATAGGGGGCGGCGTGATCGGCGTCGAGTTCGCCGGCATCTTCAATATGTTCGGCGCGGACGTGACCATAATCGAGGCCATGGACCGCCTGATTCCGTCCATGGACAGGGAGATATCGCAGAACCTCCAGATGATCTTGAAGCGCGGATCCGTCCGCATCCACACCTCCGCCGCGGTCAAGGGCATCGAGCGCGCCGACGGAGGGCTCAGGTGCGTGTTCGAGAAGAAGGGCGCGCCCGAGAGCGCTCTCGGCGACGCCATATTGGTATCGATCGGGAGGAGGGCTGACACCGACGGGCTCTTCTCCGACGGGACCGACATCGGGCTGGATCGCGGCATGATACCGGTGGACGAGAACTTCGAGACGAAGGTGAAGGGCATATACGCCGTGGGCGACGTCGTCAAGGGCGGGGCGCAGCTCGCGCACGCCGCGTCCGCCCAGGGAATACGCGCGGTCTCGCTGATGGCGTCGGAGCCGGCGCCGGTCGACTTGAGCGTGATTCCGTACTGCGTCTACACGGACCCCGAGATCGCGTCGGTGGGCATCGACGCGGACGGCGCGAAGCGCGCCGGCATACCGTGCAAGACCGGGAAGTTCGTCATGTCCGCCAACGGCAAGAACGTGATCGAGATGGCCGAGAGGGGATTCGTCAAGGTCGTCTTCCACGCGGAGAGCGAGGTCATCCTCGGGGCGCAGATGATGTGCCCGAGAGCCACCGACATGATAGGCGAGTTCGCCTCCGCGCTGGCGAACCGCCTGACCAGGGAGCAGATGTCGAAGGCCATGCACGCGCACCCGACGTTCGCCGAGGCGATAGGCGAGGCCGTGGAGGACACGAGGTCGCTCGCCATACACATAATGCCGAGGAAGAGATAGTTGACGCGGGGGAAAATGAACCTCTTCGGAGGGAGATCCCTGGATTTCGGCGGGACGCTCGTGATGGGCATACTGAACGTCACCCGCGACTCGTTCTATCGTGAGAGCAGGGCGTCCGGCCCGGGCGACGCCGTGAGCCGCGCCCTGCGGATGGCTGGTGACGGCGCGGACATCATAGACATCGGAGCGGAGTCAACGCGCCCCGGCTCGGCCGGAGTCAGCGAGGAGGCCGAGATGGAGGCGCTCATCCCGGTCGTGGAGGCGGTGCGCCGCGAGCTGCGCCGTATGCCGATATCCGCCGACACGAGGAAGGCGTCTGTGGCCCGCGCGTCCATAGACGCGGGCGCCGACATCGTGAACGACGTATCCGCCTTGAGACTTCCGGATGAGGCGGAGGGGATGATGGAGACCGTGGCGTCGTCCGGCGCGGCATATATTTTGACGCACACCGCCGGAACCCCTGACGTCATGCAGGAGCTGGCCCGGTACTCGGACCTCCTGCCGGAGCTCATGGAGTTCTTCGAGTCGTCCGTGGCGAGGCTCGAGCGCGCCGGAGTCGAGCGCGGACGGATAATAATAGACCCCGGCCTGGGGTTCGGCAAGAGCGCGTCCGACAACCTCTCGATACTCGCCAACCTCGACGTCTTTTCCAAGCTTGACCTGCCGATATTGATCGGCGCGTCTAGAAAGGGCTTCATAGGGACGGCGCAGGGGAAAGAGGCATTGGACTCGCCGTCGGAGCGGCTGGAGGGAACGCTCGCCGTGTCGGCCCTGTCCGTGCTTGGAGGTGCCGGCATAGTCAGGGTTCATGATGTCAAGGCCAACAGGAGGGCCGTCGGCGTGGCGCTCGCCGTGAAAGCCGCGAGGGTGCGCGCGGCATGACCGAGTCGGCGCTTTCGCTCGGCTCGAACGTCGGGGACAGGCTCCGAAACATCAGGCGCGCGGTCGAACTGATCGCTCTTAGGGTCGGGGACGTGACGAGGAGGAGTTGCGTCTACGAGACGCCCCCGTGGGGAGTAACGTCCCAGCCTGGGTTTTTGAACGCGTGCGTCCTGGTGGACACGGAGCTGCGCCCCGCGGAGCTTTTGAGCGAGCTTAAAAGGATAGAGTCCGAGGTGGGGCGGGTGCCGCGCGAGCGCTGGGGTCCCCGCGAGATAGACATAGACATACTGACCTGCGGCGGAGAACTGCTCTCCAGCGGCGAGCTCGAGATACCACACCCCAGGATGGCGGAGAGGGCGTTCGTCCTGGTCCCCCTGCGCGACGCGGCGCCCGGTTGGAGGCACCCGGAGAGCGGCCTGTCGATCGACGGAATGCTGAGAGGTGTGGACACAAGCGGTATCGCGCGCGTGGCGCGGTTGTAATGGAATAAACGGTCATGTGGAAAAATTACGCGCGCGGTGCGAAACGCGCCGCGCGAGAGGACTCCGCGGGATGCCCTCAATTTCTCCCCATATCGAGGGAGGATATGGACGCGCACGGGTGGGACGAGCTCGATTTTCTGTGCGTCGTCGGCGACGCTTACGTCGATCACCCGTCCTTCGGCCACGCCATAGTGAGCCGCCTCATCGAGTCGATCGGTTACAGGGTCGGCATAGTCGCTCAGCCGGATTGGCGCGGCACGGAGGACTTCGCGCGAATGGGGCGCCCCCGCTTCGGCGCGTTCGTCTCCGCCGGAAACCTCGACTCCATGCTCTCCAACTACTCGGCCCCCGGCCGCAGGCGGAGGAGCGACGCGTACTCGCCGGGCGCCGCCGCGGGCCGCAGGCCGGATCGAGCCACTGTCGTGTACTGCAACAGGATAAGGGAGCTGTGGGGCGGCGTGCCCCTCGTGATCGGCGGCATAGAGGCAAGTCTGCGGAGGCTTGCCCACTATGATTATTGGTCCGGCGAGGTGCGCAGGTCCATCCTGGCGGACAGCAGGGCCGACCTCCTGATATACGGCATGGCCGAGCCGCAGGTCGAGCGGATAGCGCGCCTCCTGTCGTCCGGCGTCAAGGCCGGCGAAATAAACGACGTCCCCGGAACCTGCTGGAAGACCCACGACGCGTGTTTGGCCCGCGACGGCGGTTCGGTGACGCTGCCGTCGTTCGAGGACGTGAGGCGCGGCAAGGAGCTTTTCGCCGACGCGTACCGCATGTCCTCGAACGAGCTGAATTTCGCGAGCGGCAGAAGGGTGGTTCAGGATCAGGGCGCGTGGATCGTGGCGCAGAATCCTCCGCCCCCGCCGCTGCCTAGCCGGGAGCTGGACAAGATCTACTCGTTCCCGTACGCCAGGCGTCCCCATCCCGTGTACGGTGACGCGCCCGTTCCCGCGCTCGCCGAGGTCGAGTTCAGCATAACGAGCCACCGCGGCTGCTTCGGAGGGTGCGCGTTCTGCGCGATATCGTCTCATCAGGGGCGCGTCATTCAGCCGAGGGGCAAGGAGAGCATCGTGAGGGAGGCGTTTCTGCTGACGCGCCTGCCGGGCTTCAAGGGCTATATAAGCGACCTTGGCGGTCCTACCGCGAACTTCAGGGTCCCGTCGTGCGCGAAGAGCCTGACCGGCGGCGCGTGCGGGGACAAATCGTGCCTCTACCCCGGCGTCTGCCGCGCCATGAGGCCGTCTCACGCGGAGTATCTGGATCTGCTGCGGAGCGTGGCGGCGCTCGACGGGGTCAAAAAGGTGTTCGTCCGCTCGGGTTTGAGGTACGACTACATACTGGCCGCCCCCGACGGCATGGATTTTTTGAAGGAGCTCTGCGGGAATCACGTGAGCGGACAACTGAAGATAGCGCCCGAGCACGTCTCTGGCGCCGTGCTTGGGCGCATGAGGAAGCCCCCCGCCGAGACGACGGAGAGGTTTGTCCGCGCATACAGGGAGATCAACGCCAAGCTAGGGAAAAAACAGTTCCTCGTGCCCTACTTCATGTCATCCCACCCCGGCAGCGGTCTCAAGGAGTCGCTGGAGCTGGCGGAGTTCATGCGCGACGAGGGCCTGAGGCCCGAGCAGGCGCAGGAGTTCACCCCGACCCCCGGCACTCTGGCGACGTGCATGTACCACACTGGACTGGACCCCTTCACCGGCGAGCGCGTCCATGTCGCGCGCGGCGCAAAGGAGAGGGCGATGCAGAGGGCGATGCTCCAGTACTGGATGCCCGGCAACCGCAAGCTGGTTGAGGAGGCTCTCCGCATACTGAACCGGACGGACCTTATCGGAACGTCGAAAAAGTGCCTGATAAGATAATAATCGATAAAAAATGCCTGAAAATGGCTAAGTTTCGTTGTAGTGATTAGTTTTCAAACACGCCCTAGCTTATTATGGAATATCTCCTGAACGCCTAGACAACATGCGTTTAAGGGGGTAAAATTTTATTGTGTCGATTATGTTAAGGAAACGCTGATTAAATAGTAAAAATGACGTCCAACTGTGGGAGAGGGGCAGGATCTGTTAGGGTTTAAATCTTTACCCTTTAGGCATCTAACAATAAATCGGCCTTTCCTTAATAAAGACGCAATATTGTTGTGAGGCATATTTGCGTTTAGTTTTTTCAAGGGGGAGATATTTTGTTTTTAAAGAAAGTGGGAACGGGTGTCGTTCTGACGGCCTTATTGTTGAATTTGGCTGCGGTATCTCTTCAAGCCGCGCAGGACAAGATAGGGTTCATAGACACGCAGCGGGTTTTGATGTCGCATCCGAAATACGAAGCATCGCAAAAACAACTCGACTCATTCGTCAAGAAAAAAACGGAAGAGGCGAGGACCGCGGCGGAGAAGGAGCAGTCCCCGGACAAGAGGATGGAGATCATAGGCGCGGCACGGCGAGAGAGCGGGGAAGAGGAGATGAGGGTGATGAACCCCATCACCAGCGAGATCAACAAGGTCATAGAACGCGTGGCGAAGGCCAAGGGGGTTACCGTCGTCTTGAACAGGGTCCTGATTTACTTCGGCGGTGTGGATATAACTGAGGATGTCGTCAAGGGCGTCAAAGAGCTGAAATAGCGCGCGGCTGAAGAGGGCGTTTCTGGCGCTGGGTGCCGGTTTTCTTGAAATGAGCGGAGTGGGGCGCTGTGTGTAAAATTAAATGCTGGTGAGATATCACGCCGGCGGGTCAGGGAATTCTTGAAGGAGGTTTTGGAAGTATGCGCTCGATGAAGAAATCCGGAGGCATCGTATGCATCGCTCTAGTTTTGGGTCTGCTGGTTTGCGGGGTTGCCGTTGCCGCTGACGAGGAGAGGGTCGGGGGGATCGATCCGCAGAAGCTCTTGTTTCAGCACCCCAAATACGAGCAGACGATGAAGCAGATAAGCAATATCGCGGACCAGAAGCAGAGCGAGGCGAAGACCGCGATCGACAAGGAGACCGACAACAACAAAAAAGCCGAGATATTCCAAAGTATGCGCAGGGTGGTGGCGGAGGAGGAACAAAAACTCATGAGACCGATCTTCAACGACATCGACAACGCGATCAGGACCGTGGCCATCGCGAAAAAGATCACGGTCGTGGTGGACAAGGCGGCTCTTTTTTACGGAGGCATCGACATCACCGACGACGTGGTGCAGGAACTCAGGAAGAAGAACGCGAGCGGCGGGTAATCGAGGTTTTTTCGCGGCCTCCGCGGGTTATGGTGATGCGGCATATTGCGTATTGACTGATTTCCAAACCTCGACTTTCCAATCGGGGTTTTTTTGTGCTAGGATGGTGGCGATTCGCGATGAGCGGCAAATATCGTATTTCATGGAGGTGCGCGCTGGATGTCTGATTTGAAGTTGAGTTATGAGGCCGTGGAAATCCCTGAGGGGTGCAACGTCATCGTCGGGCAGAGTCATTTTATAAAGACTGTGGAGGACATATTCGAGGCTCTCGTCACGTCGTCGCCCTCGCTGCTCTTCGGCATCGCGTTCTGCGAGGCGTCGATAGAGTGCCTCGTGAGGCGCGACGGCAACGACCAGGAGCTGGTGTCGTGCGCGGTGAGGAACGCGCTTAAGATAGGCGCCGGGCACTCCTTCGTGGTGGTCATAAAGAACGGCTACCCAATCAACGTCCTCGGGCGCGTCAAGGCCGTTCAGGAGGTGTGCGGGATCTTCGCGGCCACCGCTAACCCGCTCCAAGTCATAGTCGCGGAGAGCGGCCAGGGCAGAGGGATCATAGGCGTCATAGACGGCGGCTCGCCGGTTGGCGTCGAGGACGAATCTGGCGAGAAGTGGAGGAAGAACCTGCTCCGCGAGGTGATAGGCTACAAGAGATAGGCGGCGGCAATTAAAAAAAAGGGGGATGGTCGCTTAATATGACGACAACCAGAAGAGGGCGGACCGTGAGGGCTCCGCACGCCGGTGCTAAAAAAACCGGTTTGAGAATAATCCCGCTCGGGGGTCTGGGTGAG
Source organism: Synergistaceae bacterium (assembly GCA_031269245.1). Classification (GTDB taxonomy): domain Bacteria; phylum Synergistota; class Synergistia; order Synergistales; family Synergistaceae; genus JAIRKI01. The sequence continues at coordinate 21,166 of JAISZL010000081.1, forward strand.
ATAGGCAAGAATATAACCGTGATAGAGTACGGCCAAGACATCATCGTTATCGACTGCGGGCTTAAATTCCCGGAGGAGGAGATGCTGGGCATAGACTTCGTGATACCCGACGTTCAGTATCTGATCGACAACAAGGAGAGGATAAGGGGGCTGTTCCTCACCCACGGGCACGAGGACCACATAGGGGCGATACCGCTTGTCCTGCCGCGCATCGACGTGCCCATATACGGCTCGCCTCTGTCGATGGCGTTGGTTGAGAACAAGATGCTCGACGCCCGCTCGATGTACAAGCCGACGTACAACAGCGTGCAGGCGGGGCAGGTCGTGCAGGCCGGGTGCTTCTCGGTCGGGTTCATAAGGGTCGCCCACTCCATACCCGACAGCTTCGCGATATACGTTCGGACACCGGTGGGGATCATACTGCACAGCGGCGACTTCAAACTCGACATGACGCCAATAAGCGGGGACGAGACCGATCTGGCGGCTCTGGCTGAGCTGGGCAGGGAGGGGGTGACGCTTCTGCTGTCGGACTCCACCAACAGCGAGCGCCCCGGGTTCACCCCGTCGGAGTCGGTCGTCGGGAGGACTTTCGAGGAAATTTTCCGCCACCATAAGGACCGCAGGATCGTGATAGCCGCGTTCGCCAGCAATCTGTACAGGGCGGCTCAGGTGTTCGCCACGGCGGCCCGCTTCAACAGGAAGGTCGTGCTCGTGGGCCGCAGCATGATCTCCTACGCGGAGCTCGCGAAAAAACTGGGGTACATAGACATCCCCGACGACCTCGTCATAACGTCCGCGGACGCCGACCGTCTGTCTCCGAACCGCACAGTCGTGCTCACCACGGGCAGCCAGGGGGAGCCGTTCTCGGGCCTGGTCCTGATGAGCAAGGGGGAGCACAAGCAGATAAGGCTCGGCGACAAGGACTTGGTGGTGATCTCCGCCACTCCGATACCGGGCAACGAAAAACTCGTTAGCAACACCGTCAACAGGCTCTTTGCCTGCGGTTGCGAGGTCATCTACGATCGAGGCAGCGCCATTCACGCGTCCGGTCACGCTTCGAGGGAGGAGCAGAAGATAATCTTCAGCCTGGTCAAGCCGAAGTACTTCGCCCCCGTCCACGGGGAGTGCCGCCACCTCGTGCGCCACGCGCAGCTCGCCAGGGAGATGGGGGTTCCGGCTAAGAACATATTCGTCATGCAGAACGGAGACGTCCTGGAGTTCGACAACGGGCGCGTGTCGGTCGGGGCCAAGGTCAACTCCGGGGCCATACTGGTGGACGGGGTGATGCTCGGCGAGTTCGAGGGGAGCCTCCTGAGGGAGCGCAAGGAGCTCTCCGAGAGCGGGATCATAGCCATATCCCTCGCGTTGAACGATGAGTTCAGGCTGCTGGCCGAGCCTCAGATAGACAGCCGGGGCAGCATATACGGGCTGGACAGGGAGCACATGCGCCCTGACGTGGAGCTTGCCGTGGAGCGCGCGCTGGAGAGCGTTCGCTCGGGCGCTGTCGAGAGCGCGTCGCTGCAGAGCGAGATAAGGAGGCGGATACGCGATGCGCTGGGCCGCAATTTCCGCGCGTATCCGGGGATAATCCCGCTCATAAGTTTCATCGGCGCGGCGCGCGGCGATGAGCACTTCCCTGACCAGGCGAAGAAGCGGGGCAGGCCGAGGGGCTCCAGGGGCGCCAAAAACACCAGGAATTTGGGAAAAACGAAGGCGGACCAGGGACGCGGAAGCGCTGATTAAATGATCGATAACAACATGTAAGCATCTTGGACCGCTGGTTGCGGAGGGGTTTGAACCCTTACCCTGTTTCCCTAAATGGCGTGATGGCACCAGTATGACTACTCTTGCAGAGGGTGACTAACCGTGTCTATTCAGGATGTATTGAAGCTGCTAGGCGGCGTGGCGCTGCTCATATACGGGATAAAGACCATGGGGGACGCGATACAGGACCTCGTTGGCGACAACATGCGCCGGTTGTTGGCGTTTCTCACGGGGAACAGGTTCAAGGGCGTCATGGTGGGGGCGCTTGTCACAGTGATAATCCAAAGCAGCAGCGCAACCACGGTCATGGTGGTCAGCTTTGTCCACGCCGGGCTCATGAACCTTGCGCAGGCGTTCGGCGTGGTAATGGGCGCCAATATCGGGACGACCATAACAGCCCAGCTGATCGCCTTCAACATTCAGGAGTACTCGGTGATAGCCGCCATAGCGGGCGCGCTTCTGGCGATATTCGGGAAGAGCTCCAGGCAGAGACAGGCCGGGGCCGGGCTTGTCGGCTTCTCTCTCCTATTCATAGGCATGGACATGATGCAGCACGCCATGCTTTTTCTCCGGGACAGCCAGCACCTGTTCGAGAAGGTCAACCACTATCCCTGGCTGGGCCTCATGATGGGCGCGGGGGTGACCATGCTCGTCCAGGCCAGCTCCGCGACGGTCGGGCTCACGATGGTCATGGCCTCTCAGGGGCTCCTGTCCCTGGACACGTCCATCGCGATCATCCTGGGCGACAACATAGGCACCACCATCACGGCCGTGCTGGCGTCCATCGGCGGCAACAGGGCGGCCAAGCAGGCCGCCGCGGCCCACGTCATGTTCAACATCATTGGGGCCGTGATAATGATGGTCTTCCTGCGCCAATTCGCCGCCATGGTCTCCTTCACCTCTTCTGATGCGGCGAGACGGGTCGCCAACTCGCACAGCATGTTCAACATAATGAACACGATGATTTTTTTGCCATTCGTGGCGCCGTACACGGCCATGATAAGGAGGATCCTGCCGGACGGCAGGGGCGCGGTCACGTCCATGGCGACGCGGGGCGCGCGGTTCCTGGACCCGAATCTGATCGAGGTCTCCCCGGCCGCGGCCGTTGACGCGATTCGAAAGGAGATGGTCAGGCTCGGCGAGATAGCCCTTGGGATGCTGAAGGACTGCCACAGGATAATACTGGAGAGGGACAGCAAGGCCATTCAGGACGTTTTTTTGACTGAAAAGACCATAAACCACCTGACGCACGAGATCGTCAAGTACGCGACGGAGGTGGGGCAGAACGTGCACTCCGACGACCTGTCGGTGCTGCTGAATTCTTGCGTGAGCGGCGTCAGTGATTTGGAGCGCATAGGAGATCACGGGGAGAACCTGGTCGAGATGGCTCAGACGTTGCACGAGAAGAAGCATAAATTCTCGAACAAGGCCATGGGCGAGTGCAGGGAGATGTTCGACCTCGTGATAGAGGCGGTGGAGAAGAGCGTCAAGGCGATAGAGACCGAAAACCCGACGATGGCGGACGAGGTTCTGGCGCTCGAGCCGAAGATAGATCAGATGGAGCGAGTGCTCCGCGCCCGCCACATAGAGCGGCTCAACAGCGGGAAGTGCCAGCCGGACGTGGGGGTGGCCTTCATCGACGTGCTGAGCAATCTCGAGCGTGTGGGCGACCACGCCCACAACATAGCTTATATCGTAAAGGACATAAATAAGATTCATACCAAGCAGGCGGTGAAATGAATGGATCCTGAGGTATTGTCGCTGGGTTTGCTGCAGGGCCTGACGGAGTTCCTTCCCGTCAGCAGCTCCGGCCACCTGGCTTTGGCGAAGGCTTTGACAGGGGCCGGAGATTTGAGCCTCGCCTTCGACTTGGTTTTGCACGTCTCCACGCTCTTGGCGGTGCTGATATATTTTTCCCGGGATATATCCTCCCTGTTGCTCGAATGGCTGTACGGCATGGCGAACGCCAACGCCAGACGGTGGATCGGCTGGAGGTTCGGATGGGCCGTGATAGCGGGCTCGTTCATGACGGTACCCACCGCGGTGTTTTTGAAACCGCTCATCGAGGACGTGTCGGGCAACATGCTGCTCTTGGGCGGCAACTTCTGGATCACGGCGTTGATACTGCTGTCGGCTAAATTTTTGAAGACGGGGGACCGGATGGTCCGCGCGCGCGACGGCGCGTTCGTCGGATTGATCCAGGGGATCGCCGTGCTGCCGGGCATCTCGCGCTCCTGCGCCACGATATGGGCGGGCCTAGTTTCGGGGCTGTCCAGGGACGAGGCGTTCCGGTTCTCGTTCCTGCTCTCTGTGCCAGTGGTGTTGGGCGCAGCCCTGTACGAGGCGAGGGAGCTGGGGGGCTATGAGGAGTTCTTGGACGCGCTTCCGCGGGGATGGCCCGTCGCCTCGATAATCGCCTTCGTGTCCGGCTTCGTCTCGCTCGCCCTGCTGAAGAGGCTCGTCACCAGCGACAAGTGGTGGCTGTTTTCCCTGTATTGCGCGGTTCTCGGAGGAGCTGCCGCGGTTTATTCGATCATTGGGGTGTGATGGCTGTGTCGATTGCTAAGATTTCCGCGCATAAGTGGCTGATCTTCATCGCGTGCGTGATATTCGGCACGCTGCTGGGTATTTTTTTCCAACATTTCGAGACTACGGTCCCGATATTCAAGGACATAGCGAATTTTCGCATAGCGGTGCGGAAGGTGGACCTTTTGGCACTGTCATTCGGTTTTGACTTCGCGCTTCGAATGAACCTCGGAACGTTCGTGGGCGGTGTAGTGGGGCTGCTCTTCATACGATGACGGAGCGGCTCATACTCGCGTCGAACAGTCCGCGCAGACGGGAGATATTGAGTTCCATCGGACTGCGCTTCGACGCCGTGGGTCCTGACGTCGAGGAACTCCGGATTCCGGGCGAGACGCCGGGCCAGATGGCCCGGCGTCTCGCGGGCGACAAGGCGCTCTGTGTGTCGAATGGCAATCCGGGCCGCGTCGTCCTGGGCGCGGACACCGTTGTGGACTTGGACGGAGAGGTATTCGGCAAGCCGTCGGACCGGGATGACGCGCTGCGGATGTTGCGCGCGCTGAATGGCAGAACGCACATGGTCCACACGGGAGTGGCTCTCGCCTTGTCGGGGGAGATATTGGAGAGCGGGGTCGAGACGACGAGGGTTGTCTTCGGGGATCTGCCGGACGACGAGATAAATAGGTTCGCGGCATTGGGACTCGGGGATGACAAGGCTGGCGCGTATGCCATTCAGGGCAGGGGTGCCCTGATGGTCGAGAGAATAGAAGGGTGTTACTATAACGTGGTGGGTCTGCCTGTTTTCAGGCTGAAGAGGATGTTGGGAAGGCATATGCCCGATTTGTTGTCGAGGGGAGGCGAGTCGGATTATGGCGAAAGTGTTCGATGACGCGGGAAAAACATTCAATGACGCCGGCGAGAATGCCGCCAAGAGGCGCGGAAGGAGCGAGGACAGGGGCGGTTTGGGCCGCCACTCGGCGGACAGGCGCCGCGCGGCGGGCGAGCCCAGGCACGCGCTCTGTTCCGCCGAAAAATTTTTTTGGGCGATGTTGCTTATAGCGACGCTGCTCTCGAGCCGGGATATCATGCGGCGGCTGGGCATAGAGTGGAGGCACAGGACCGTCGCCGTCATCGTGGAGTACAGGGACGTGGTGCTTCTTTCAAGGCAGGCGGGGGAGTCTCCGGAGATCACCTACGCGAAGATGCGCGAGCGCGGGGCAGTCGGGATAACCGCGGCCGAGCTGACGGGAAAGGATTTGGCCTCCGGCATGCTGCCGCTGACCTATGGCTCTCTCGCGTCACTTCCGTACTTCGCGCGGAGCGGCCTGAACGAACCACTCGATCATGCCGCTCTCCTGGTGGACAATGCCGATCCCAACCTTCAAAACATCGTCGATTTTTTGCGTTTGCGGATGAAGGGCCTGGTCATAAACCCCTCGGTCTCCAATACGCTGATAGTGCTTCCCAATTCCCCGGACGAGCTGGCTGACGCCGGGGTGCTTCCTGATTTCGGAGCGCTCTCCTTCGCGGAGAGGGAGGGGATCGTGTCCCTGTACCGTCCGGCGCCATCTCCGGGCGTGAGCGGAACCGTAGCCTCGGACACCATAAGGTGGCTTGATGGCAGGTATCCGGCCATCTCGGGCGTCGTCCCGGCGGGGCAGATCATCGTCGGCTTCCCCGACGTAGCGCCGTTCGCGCAAGCGCTGAAAGAGCTCGATATACCGGTCGCTCAGGCCGAGTTCATCAGGCAGATAGGCATATCGGAGCTGCTGTCCCTGGTGCGGCCGTCCATACTCCCGCTGCACAGCCTGGTCAGGGACGAGCTGATATCGCGCAGGATGACGCGAAACCAGATAATCGAAAGAATGGTCAGGGCGGTGCACGAGCGATCGATAAGGATATTGCTCCTGCGGCCTTACGAACTCTACAGCGTGGGAAAACTCGATCCGTTCCTGGACGACTTGCGGAGCATAAAGGACTCGCTGAACAGGAAGGGCTACGCCGTGGGCTGGCCGGAGGCGATCCCGATGTTCGGCTCGTCGCTGCCGGCGGCCGTTGGCTTGGCCGCGGTCTTTCTGGTCACGCTATGGTCCTACGCACTCAGGTATTCGGGCGCCTTGGAGTTCGAGGTGACCTTCGGGGGCGCGGTTGTGATGTGCCTGTCCTCGCTGGCGCTTGGCTTCGCCGCCTGGAAGATATACATGGTATCCCGGCCGCTAGGCGGATTTTGTTCCGCGCTCGTGGCCACGGAGGCCGCGCTTTGGGCGATGGATCGCTACGAGAAGCTCTTTGCCGGCATGATAGCGGGGCTGCTGATCGTCCTGGCCGGAGGGCTGTCGATAGCCGCGTTTTACGGAACCACGGACGCGATGCTGCGCCTCGCGCCATTCTCGGGCGTGAAGCTCACCCTGCTGCTGCCGCCGCTTCTGCTGATGGCATACGACCTGAAGGGGCGGATCCATCCGGAGTCCCTGGCTGAAATTGTCTCGCGCCCTCCGCTTTGGGGGGAGCTGGCGCTGATGGCTCTGATGCTGCTGGGGGCGGCCGTGATGACGGTGCGAAGCGGTAACGTTTCGTTCGTGCCCGGATGGGAGGCGCGCTTCAGGGACATTCTGGAGAGGGTGATGTGGATAAGGCCGAGGACTAAGGAGTTTCTCGTCGGCTACCCCTGCCTTTTCATCTACTACGCGTTCAAAAACAGGGGATGGGCGCCGAATTACAGGGAGGTCCTGAGAATAGGAGCGTCTCTCGCCTATTCGTCGGCCATCAACACCTTCACTCACTTTCACACGCTTCTGCCGTTGACCGTAGTCAGAGTCGTCAACGGCTGGTGGCTGGGGGTGGTTGTCGGTTTAGCGGTCCTGGTGCTGATAGACTATCTCTGCGTTCCGATCTGGAGGATGGGCGGCAGGGAGCTCTTCGACTGATGGGGAGGGGCTTCGGCGGGGCCTCGTTCGACGTCCTGCTGGCCGGCTATTTCGGCTTCGGCAACCTCGGCGATGAGCTGCTCGCTCGCTCCGCGGTCGAGCGCCTTTCGGACATGGGCATATCTCCCGGCAGGGTCGCCATGTTGTCCGGCGACCCTGGGGCCTCGGAGGCGAGCTTCGGAGTGCGGGCGTTTGACAGGTGGGGCGCGCGGTCCGTATCGGAGGCGCTTGATATGTCCAGGTCCCTTCTCCTCGCGGGGGGAGGTCTGTTTCAAGATTCGACCAGCGTGCGCTCGTGCGTCTATTATTGGGGCCTGGCGCGGATGGCGGGCTGGAAGTCCAGGCCCGTATGGGCGTTGGGCCAGTCAGTGGGCCCCCTCTCCAGCCGTTTGTCGAGATATTTGGCGCGCGACGCCCTGTCGCGGTGCGAGTACCTGGCTGTGAGGGATGCGGCCTCGAGCGGGGCACTCGATGTCATGGGCGTGCCGCACGAGATCATGCCGGACATGGTGCTCGCGCTGCCGGTCCCGGAGGTGTCCGCCCCCAACTCCAACGTTGTGTTGGTCAACATTCGGCCCTGCGCCGGCGGCGCGGAGAGCGGGCTCTCCGTTGCTAAGGCGGCTTGCGCGTGCCGGGCGGCCGGGATGGAGCTCGCGTATGTCGCCATGTCGCGCGAGGACGAGCTGGAGATGAAAAAATTTCAGGGGGCCGGCGATCTCCCTGGAGGAGATGTAACGGCGGTCGGCAGTTTGGACGAGTTCGTCTCCGAGGCGAGACGCGCGCGGGCGGCGATAGGCATGAGACTGCACTTTGGAATTTTGTCGGTGTTGGCGGGCCTCGCGGTCGCGCTGTCGCCCTACGACCCAAAGGTGGCGTGTTTCGCGCGAGACTGGGGCGTCAAACTCCTGAATTCGGACGATGCCCGCGAGCGCTTCGACGTGACGCGGTTATTGACAAACTCGCATTTTCAGGATAAAAGGAAACGTGAAAGCGCCGCCGCACTGGTTGCCAGCCACTTTGACGCCGGAGCGCGATGCGTTCTGGGGGAATAGCAAGGAATTTTCTAGGAGAGGCGAGCTCGGGGGGATAGCGCTCGCGGTTCGCGAGGACATTGCTCGGATGGCCGGAGTGGCTTGTGCGCGCGGACTCTGCTTGGCGTCGGGAGGGTACGGGGTTTTTATAGCTTCGCCTCTCAATCCGTTGTTGATTGTCGGCGGATATGAGCAAATTCGTTCTTCGGTTGTTATTCCTAATTTAAAAATAGTGTTATCATTAGTGCAAGAGTAGAGAGATAGTGCACAATGTCGTTCAGGTATGGGCCATGCGCAGGAGGTAAATATGGATATTCGCTTTTCCGGGGTAAGCAAGATCTTCTACCCTGACATAACAGCCCTCGAGGATGTGTATCTTGAGATACCGAAGGGCGAGTTCGTGTATCTCGTGGGCCCCACCGGTTCCGGGAAGACCACGTTGTTGCGTTGCATAACGAGGGAGGTCGCGCCCACAAGGGGGCAGATCACGGTCGGGTCGTTTTCGCTTCGCAAGATAAGCAGGGTGGACCTGTCCGTGTTCAGACGGGACATCGGAATAATCTTTCAGGACTTCTGCCTTCTTCCCCACTTAAACGTATTTGAAAACGTGGCCTTCGTGCTGGAGGTCCTTGGCGCGCCGTCCAGGGAGGTCAAGGAGCGTACTGGGGAGATATTGGACCAGGTCAACCTCTGGCGCAGGCGCTTCCTCTATCCCCCTCAGCTCTCCGGCGGCGAGCAGCAGCGCGTCGCGGTGGCCCGCGCGATAGTGAACTCGCCATCCGTCCTGCTGGCCGACGAGCCGACGGGAAACCTGGATCTTCACACCGCGGAGGAGATAATGCAGCTCATCGTGTCCATAAACGCGCTCGGCACGACGGTGATAATGGCCACGCACAATCAGTACCTGGTGGACGCCTACAGGCAGCGCGTGGTGGGCATCAAGGCCGGGCGCGTGGTGCGGGACGAGAAGAGAGGGAGGTACAACCTCGATGGGGAGCTTTAAGTACGCCTTGCGCGACGGCACCCGCCTGATACTGAGGCACTGGGGGCTCGCATTCCTCACCGTGCTGACGTCGATGGCGGTCTTCTACATCATAGGGGCGAGCGTGCTCCTGGTGCTGAACACGAGGCACATCGTCAACGTCCTGGAGGGGGAGCTCTCCATACAGGCGTACCTGGCGCCCAACGCCAGCTATGAGGAGGCGGCGCAGCTGGTGGCGAAGATAGACCACGTCACGAAGGTGATGATAATAACGCAGGATATGGCGATGGAGCGACTGAAGGCGCGCATACCGGACTGGGCGGACGTATTGACCCTCTTGGGTGACAACCCGCTCCCCTCCAGCCTCGAGGTATGGGTCGACAGGGCCGACAGCGTCGAGTCGGTGGTCATGGGCCTGACGGCGATCACTCAGATAAAGGACATCGTCTACGCCGGCAGCCTCGCGGAGAAGCTCGCCAAGTTCTCCAGGTTCGCCGGGCACTTCTCGCTGGCGATGCTGGTGGTGGCCATAACGGCAAGCGCGGTGGTGCTCTTCAACACGATACGGATCGCCGTGTACTCCAAGGAGGAGGAAATAGGGATAATGCTGATGGTGGGCGCTACCCCGGCCTTCGTGGCGATGCCGTTCGTCCTCCAGGGCGTCATACTCGGAGGCGCGGGCTCGCTGGGGGCGAGCGTCCTCCTGACCTTCAGCTACAACGGCATAATAGCGCGCCTGCGCGAGCTCATGCCCTTTCTGCCGTTTTTGGAGAGGAGCAGCGTCGTCCTCCATCTCGGCCTGATATTGGTGGGCGCGGGCGCCACCGTCAGCCTGATAGCTAGCCTGGTGGCCGTGGAGACGTTCACGAGGAGAGCGATGAAGCCGCTCTAATTTAAGAAAGGGGACATTGTCATGAGTGGTGACGGATCGATAGCGAAATTATTAAGGGCGGCGTGCGCGTTTGCGGTTGCGTTGACACTGTTCTCCGCGACCCCGGCGCTTTGCGCTGAACCTCAATCGCAGAAGGATATCGAGAAGGAGCTGGCAAATCAGGAAAAACAACTCCAGAAGATGGCGGCCCAGATTAAAAACAAAGAAAAACAGATAAAAGAAGCCAAGAAAAAAGAAGAAAAATTTATTAACGACCTCTCCAAGCTCAGCAATCAACTGGCTGAGGCAGAGCAGAGGCTCAACGTGACGGAGCTGAGGCGCAATCAGGTGGCGAACAGGCTGTCCGACACCGCCGCCAAAATCCTTGACATCGAAAGGCGCATAGAAAGGGCGAAAGAGCTCTTGAGCGGGCGCATGGTGGCGGTGTACAAGTACGGAGGCGCCGCGGAGTTCAGCCTGTTCATGTCCGCGTCCGGCACGCAGGATGCGCTCTCGACGTCCTATTTGCTCTCCCGCATAGCGGAGCAGGACAAGTCGCTGATATCCGAGATGACGACTCAGAAACAGGCGCTGAACAGCGCCAAAGCCGATTTGGAGAAGCAGAAGGAGGATCTCGAGGTCAGGAACAAGGACCTGGAGAAGCAGAAGACGACCCTTCAGCGCACCTCGCAGGAGAGGAACAAGCTCCTGCAGCAGGCGCGGAAGGACAAAGCGCTCTATCAGGCGCAGCAGGACGAGCTGCTGAAGGCGTCGACCGAGCTGAAGAGCAAGGTGAACGACCTGCTGGCCGAGAAGAAGCGTGTGCGGCGCGCCGCCAACGGCGCGTCGACGCCGATATATTATAAGGGGGGGAAGCTCGCGTGGCCTCTCAGGGGGGACATCACGAGCAACTATGGGTCCCGGGTCCATCCCGTGTTCAAGACGAAGACCACGCACACGGGGATAGACATTGACGGCAACAGGGGCGACCCCGTCCGCGCCGCCGCTGACGGAGAGGTGCTTTACACCGGATGGCTCAGGGGATACGGGCAGGTGATCATCCTCGACCACGGGGGTGACCTGACCACCGTGTACGCGCACCTGTCGGGAATAGACACGGTCGAGAACGCGAAGATAAAGGCCGGAGACAGGATAGGGCGTGTCGGCTCGACGGGCGTCGCTACCGGGAATCACCTGCACTTCGAGGTCAGGGTGAATGGGAATACCGTTAACCCGATGAGCTACCTGCGCTAAACTGGGGCATAATAAAAACAAAGGTCGGCGATGTCGCGTGTTTAAAAAATTTAGAGATATGCTGCTGGGTATATTCATAGGCGGGTTTATGGTGACCGCCATAATAGCCTCGGGCGCCTCCGATGGGGTGAGCGAGTGGGCCAGGCTTCTGCCGTTCTCCCAGCACAATTTGATGGTGATGAAGCAGGCCAGGGCCAGCTTGGAGTTGTTCCACGTCGACGACGAGAACGTCCCTGACGAGAGGAAGTTCTTCTTCGGGGCGATGAAGGGGATGGTGTCGGCGGTCGACGATCCCTACACCAGGTTCGTCGACCCCGACCAGTTGGCCGAGGAGGGCCTGGAGATGGAGGGCGAGTACGGCGGCCTCGGGATGTACATCGGACAGCGCGAGGGGAAGGTGCTCGTGATAAGCCCGATAGAGGGCACGCCGGCGGAGAGGGTCGGGGTTAAACCGATGGACGAGATCGTCAAGATCGACGAACAGGTCGTGATCGGCATGGACCAGAACGAAGTGGTGAAGATACTCAGGGGTGAGCCGAACACATCCGTCACCGTGTGGATGAGGCGCTCCGGCGAGGAGGCGCTGAAGTCGTTCGACATGACCCGCGAGGTGATAAACATCAAGACCGTGCGAGCCGAGATGATGGATTCGATAGGGTACATAAGGCTCAATAATTTTCACCAGAGGACCGCGGAGGAGCTGACGGACGCGATACGCGAGGTCACGGGCAAGAGCGCGGAGGGCATCGTGCTGGACATGAGGAACAATCCGGGCGGCCTGCTCAACGTGGCGCTGGACGTGGCCTCGCAGTTTCTCGACGGCGGGCTGGTGGTGAGCATGAAGGGGCGCGTAAGACGCTATGACGAATCGCTCTACGCCGAGCGCGGGCGTGCCACGGATTTGCCGCTGGTTGTCCTGATCAACGAGGGCAGCGCCAGCGCGTCGGAGATAGTGGCCGGCGCCATTCAGGATCACAAGCGCGGCCCGCTCGTCGGCACGAAGAGCTACGGCAAGGGGCTGGTTCAGTCCCTCTTCCCTCTTCCGGACGACGCCGGGATGTACATAACGATAGCGCGGTATACGACGCCGTCGGGGAGGATCATAGATCACAAGGGGTTGCTGCCCGATTACGTGATTGAGGGCGGCCCGACGACCGCCGTGTCCGAGGACAAACAGCTTCAGAAGGCGATCGGCGTGATGAAAAACGTTCTGCTCCCCGACCGGGAAAAGAGCATTTGAGTGCCCAAGGGGAAGGGCCGTAGTGGACCAACGCGATAACGGTCTCAGGATGAGGGGCTTTTTTTCCAGCAGGGCCCTCCTTGTCCTGTTTGTCCTGTTTGCGCTCGCGTTCGCTCTCTATGCGGCGTGCGTCCTCTTGGGGCGCGCGCCGGACGCCGGTCGCCGGAGCGGCGAACATGAGGCGGCGGATGAGCCTGGCGGCACGGCGACCGCGCCCCCGGCACGGGAGGAGCCAGCCCCCGGCACGGGGGCGGCGGCCTCGGAGGACGTTGCCCCCGCTCTGGCCATAGTGGTGGACGACTGCGGCGGAAGCCTCGAACTCGCCCGCCGTTTGATTTCACTGGACCTGCCGCTCACATGGTCGATAATCCCTTATCTCAGATACAGCGAGGAGACCGCGGACCTGTTGCGCGCGAAGGGCATTCCATTTCTCGCGCACGTTCCCATGCAGGCCCTCAGCGACCCTGACGACGAGGCCGCTCGGAGTGACGGCCTCATAAGCGCCGGGATGGCCCCGGAGGCCGTGCGGGATGTGCTGGAGCCGATGCTGGACTCCCTTCCGGGGGCGTGCGGGATCAACAATCACAGGGGGTCCAAAGCGACCGCCGACGCCGGCGTGATGAACTCCGTCATGAGCGTGTTGGCGGAGAGGGGCATGATCTTCGTGGACAGCCGGACGTCCTCCAAGTCGGTGGCGTATGATGCCGCTTTGGAAAACGGGCTGATATCGGCGAAGAATTCCCATTTTCTCGACAACGAGTCAGACCGGTCGCGCATATCGGAGGAACTGTCGAGAGTCTTCGCTATGGCCCGGAATAGAGGGAGCGCCATAGCGATATGTCATTTGAGGCCGGAGACAGTCGCTTTTTTTGAGGATTTCAAGGCCGGCGGGATGGGATCGAATGGCGCAAGCGCCGTAAGACTCGTAACTTTGCCTCAACTGATGGAGTCGCGGAAAGGAGAGAACAGATGAAGAACAGGGTTCAAGCGCTTGTGGGCGCGCAGTGGGGGGACGAGGGCAAGGGGCGTGTCGTGGACGTCCTGGCTCGTAACGTGGACGTCATCGTCAGATACCAGGGCGGGGCGAACGCCGGTCATACGGTCATAGCGGACGGCAAAAAGCATGTATTCCATCTGCTGCCGTCGGGGATGCTTTACCCGAACCGCGTGTGCATCATCGGAAATGGGGTGGTTATCGACCCAGCCCAGTTGAAGAGCGAGGTCGACGATCTGTCTCCGCCTCCGTCGGAGATAGGCTCCAGGCTCGTGATAAGCCGCGGCGCGCACATAGTCATGCCATACCACAAAAAACTCGACGTCCTCTCCGAGGCCGCGAGGAGCAAGAACAGCTCTCCGATAGGCACGACCGGGAGGGGGATCGGCCCCTGCTACGTCGACAAGTTCAACCGCGTAGGCATAAGGGCGGAGGATTTGGCGTCTCCGACGGTGCTGGAGCGGAAGCTGCGCCTGAACCTCGAAGAGAAGAACCCGATCCTGGAGAGGGTGTACGGGGAGGCGCCCGCCGACTTCGACGAGATATACGCGACGGCCGTCGAGTGGGGCGAGTTCATCGCTCCCTACCTCGGCGACTCGACGTTCGAGATAGATTCGGCCATTCGGGGCGGCAAGGGCGTTCTCTTTGAGGGCGCGCAGGGGACCCTGCTGGATGTGGATCACGGCACGTACCCGTTCGTGACGAGCTCCAGCTGCGTGTCCGGAGGGTGCTGCATCGGCGGCGCGCTGGGACCCGGGAGGATAGACAGGGTGATAGGCGTCGTCAAGGCGTACTGCACGCGTGTTGGGGAGGGGCCCTTTCCGACGGAGGATCGCGGGGATATAGGCGAGAGGCTGCGCCGGAGCGGGGCCGAGTATGGCGCGACGACCGGGCGTCCCAGGCGCTGCGGCTGGCTGGACCTCGTGGCTCTCGACTACTCCGTGAGGGTCAACGGGCTCGACGTGATAGCCCTGACCAAGTTGGACGTGCTCTCCGGCTTGGACGAGATAAAGGTCTGCGCGGCGTATCGTCTGGGGGGGGACGCGGCCGGCGCGACGAAGATATTCCCGAATTCCGCCGAGAAGCTCGCGCGCGCGATCCCGGAGTACAGGACTCTGCCCTCGTGGAAGGAGGACATATCGGGCTGCCGCCGGTTCGACGACCTGCCGCGGGCGGCCAGGGACTATGTCGGCTTCATCGAGGAGAGCTCGTCGGTCAAGGTCGGCCTGATAGGCGTAGGGCCGGACAGGGAAGACACTATAGTCCGGGATTTTTGATTTTTGGGAGACGCTGATTGAATGGCTGAAACGACATTTAAGCGTTTTGGGGCGCGGGTTCTGACTGGGTTTGAATCCTTGTCCTTTAGGCTCTTGACGATAAATCCTCGTTTTCTTCGGTGATTGGCGGTCATGCAGATCGCCGACATTGATTTTTGCGGCCCCGGGGACCTGGCGTCGCTCATCGCGATAGAGTCCGCCTGTTTCAAGACTCCGTGGGCTACGCCCATGATCGAATACGACCTGAACAATCCCGGCCCCGCCATATACATGAAAGCGGTCATGAAGGGCGTGACGGTCGGCTATGGGGTTTTGAGCATGTCGGAGACGGCAAGCCACCTCATGAACCTGGCGGTGCTGCCGGAGTTCCGGATGCGCTGCGTCGCGCTTCAACTGATGTCGGCCTTCGACGAGCTCTCGCGCTTGCGGGGCTGCGACCGTATGCGCTTAGAGGTTCGCTCGTCGAACGTCGTCGCGCGAAAATTCTACGCCTCCCTCGGATTCGTCTATTCGTGCAGGGAGAAGGCCTACTACGCGGACGGCGAGGACGGGATCGTGCTCGTCTCTCGCCTCCCGCTCAAGATCGAGTATCGGATGCGCCCCGACGACTTTGACAAACATATCCAAACTCCTAGCCGCGGATAAAATCTCGTTCCCCGGCGACGCACTGCGCTACGGAGAGGGCGGGACGTTCTCCGCCCCTGTCGTGGTCTGGCATATGACGAGCCGCTGCAATCTGGCGTGCCGCCACTGCTACGCCGCTCACCCCGGCACGGAGCCGTTCGACATGGATCGCGGCGAGGCGTCCGCGTTTTTGGGCGCGCTCGGCCGGTTGCGCGTCCCGGCGCTTCTGATGTCGGGCGGCGAACCGATGGCGCACCCGGAGTTTTTTTCGTGCGTTTCAATGGCCCGCGACAGAGGGCTGCGGGTTACGCTCTCCACGAATGGCACGATGATAGACCGCGACGCCGCGCGGCGGATGTCCGGCGCGGTGGGGTACGTCGGCGTCAGCGTGGACGGCCCCACCGCCGTGAACGACGCGTTTCGCGGCATGGACGGGGCGTTCCGCGCCTCTACTGAGGCAATGGGATTCCTCGCCGCAAGCGGCGTCAGGGTCGGGCTGCGGGTCACGCTGGCCCGTCCCGTGCTGCGCCGCCTGCCCGATATATTTCGCTTGGCGGAGGACCTCCCCGTGTCCCGGATATGCTTCTACCATTTCGTGCCCTCCGGCCGAGGGGCGCTTGACGCCTCGCTTGCCCCCTCTGAGGCCGAGCGAGCCCGCGCGGTCGGAGCGATAATCGAGTGGGCGGACTCGGCGCCCCGCGGCGCCTCTCTTGAGATACTCACGGTCGGCGACGCCTCCGACGGCGTCAGGGTGCGTGAGTATCTGAGGGAGACCGACGAGGGCCGCCTCGCCGGAGCAGAGGCTCTGTTTGGGCGCGCCGCATCCGGCGTGTCGCCCGGGCTGCTCTCGGTGAGGTGGGACGGCGTGGTGTTCCCCAACCAATTCGCCTGGGACCGCCCGCTCGGGACGTGGCGCGAGCTGGAGAGGATCATGGGGGACGCCCGTCGCGGCGGGACGGCCCCCGAGTGCCTGACGTGTGCCTGGTCCGCCCGAGGGATATGCCCTGGCCGCCTCGAGATTCTGAGCGAGCGCCTGGGCGAACCGTGCCCCCTGCATGAGCGTGGTCATGGAAGAGCGTAGCGCGCCCGGCGTCTGGCGCGGCGGCGGGGATTGCGCCGCTGTGGCCTCGTCGCTGGAGGCGGGGCTCAAAATAGTGCCGGAGCCGTTTCTCGAGGTCGCGCGCGAGACGGGCGTGCCGGAGGGGAGGGTGCTAGAGATAGCGCGCGGCATGGTTGCCTCGGGCTTCATCCGGCGCTTTGGGGCGTTCTTCGACTTCAGGAGCTTTGGGCTGAAGGGTTACCTCTTCGGCGCCGAGCTGCCCGGCGACGGGGCGGGCGGCGTGATCTCGTCCGTCTGCCGCATGGGTTGCGTGACGCACTGCTACGCGAGGCGCCACGCGCTGGGCCTCTGGTTCACCGCCATCCTGGGCGGCGACGGGGACGCCCGCGCGATCGGCGGCGCGCTTCGGCGGCGCGGCCTTGCGTTCGTCGCCCTGGACGTGAGGGAGAGGATAAAGCTGTGCCCGTCCTTTGCTCCGCCGGGGGCCGAGCATGAGCCCCGAGATGTCCGTTGCGGCGAGGTTCAACCGGCGCGGCTGGGAGCGCGGGGGATGGCGATAGCGCGGGCGCTTCAGGACCGGTTCGGGATCTCGAATCGCCCGTATGCCGAGGTCGCGGACGCCCTGGGCATGGGCGCGCGAGGCGAGGGCGTCGTCATGGATGAGGCTGCCCGCCTCCTCGAAGAGGGCGTTCTGAGGAGGATCGGCGCGTCGCTGAACCACAACCGCGCCGGCTGGATGTACAACAGCCTGACCGCGTGGGACGTCTCCCATCTGAGCGAGTCGGACGCCCTGTCCGCCGCGCGCTCCGCCGTACACGGCCGCCGGTGGGCGAGTCACTGCTACCTGAGGAGGGTGATCCGCTCCAATTTGCCTTGCGCGTGGCCGTATAATTTATATATAATGATACACGCTAGGACCGAGGGCGAGATGGAGGAGAGGGAGCGCGTTCTGTCCCTCGATTTGGCGCGCGGGCAAACGGGGAATTTCGTCTCCATGCGCACAGAGGCCGAGCACAAGAAAATTTCCTTTATGATTTAATACCAATTCGCGGTCAACAGGCTGTTTTTGGCAAGGCTGAATGGTTGATCAAATCTGTTTTTTAACGTTTCACCTTGGGTTCCTAACTATAAATCAGCCTTTCCTTAAATAATATATTTATATCGGGGTGATTCGCGTGTCGCTGGCGGAGAGAAAGATGCGGAGGACGGACAAGGAAGTGAGGGACAGGGCGTGGATGGATGACGTGCTCGGGAGGGGGCAGTTCATCTCCGTCGCGCTCTCCACGCTGGACGGCGAGCCGTATGTCGTTCCAATGGGGTACGGGTACGAGGGGGGCGTCATTTACCTTCACGGCGCAAAGAGCGGCCTGAAGAACGATTTGATGGCGGAGAACCCGAGGGTGTCGTTCAACGTCTGCGTTGACGTGGAGGTGTTCCGCCACGAGACGACGGGCTCCAAATTCAGCGTGAAGTACAGGAGCGTGACCGGCTTCGGCACGATTTCGGAGGTCAACGGCCTAGCCCTCAAGAACCGCGCGCTGGCCGCGATAATGAGGCAGTACGACGGCCCGCATGACGACCTGACGGAGAGGAACGAGGACCGCGTGTGGATCGGCAGGATAGACATCCTAGGCATGAAGGGTAAGGAGAGCGGTCACAGGCACGCGGCGGATTGATGCCGAAAAATCTCAATCAACGCGATAGGCATCCTGATATATTTTTTTGGTATTAGCTCCGCCCGGTATAACGACGGTGTGTCGATTGAAATCGGTTCGGCCTCGAGGTCTCGCCTGGCGGCGCGAACATGCGGTATTCATCGATCCGGCGCCGCCTTATCCACTCGCCCAGCGCCGCCCCCTCCATTCCCGGAGGAGCGGCGGAGCGCGTCACGCGATCCAAGACCTCGCAATACCCCTGAAAATTCTCCAAAAACTCCGGCAGCGCGCCGCTGTCCGCCAGCACTATCGCCGAAAACCCGTCGGGTCCTATCGGGTGCCCGCGCAAGCGGTTCAGCAGATCGACGATCTTTCCGGGCCTGGTTATCGACCACGCCCTCATGTGCTCCTCTATGGCGAACTTAGCGCAGAGCGTCCACCTCCTCGGCAGGGTCATCAGTCGGTTCCACTCGCTCAGGGCGTCGAGCCCCAGGCGCTCGTGCCCGTAATAATGGGGCCGCTCGTCAATAGGGGTAAGCGCTTTGCCGAGGTCGTGGGCCAGCGCGGCGAAGCGGACCTCCGCCCTGCCCGTCATCCGCGCCACGTCGTCCAGCACCCTCATGGAATGTTCGAACGCGTCGCCCTCCGGGTGGTGTTCAGGGAGATGAGGCAGGCCCTTGAGCGCGTATACCTGCGGATACACCGCGTCCAGTATCCCGGCATCGAGCAGCGCGCGAAAGAAAATAGACGGGCGTCCGCAGGACATCGCGCGCTTGAGCTCGCCCGCGATGCGCTCGCCGGGTTCGCCCATTATCTCGCCGCGGAGGCTCCCCATCATCCCGATCGTGGCGCGCTCGATGGAAAAATCGAACTGAGCCGCCTGGCGAGCGGCTCTGAGAGCCCTGACCGGATCGTCCGCGAAGCGGCTCGACGCGGCGCGTATGATCCTGTTCCCTATGTCGGCGACCCCGCCGAACGGATCTATTATCTCCCCCGTCTCGACGTCCAGCGCGATGCTGTTCATCGTGGTGTCGCGTCTTTCGAGATCCTCCTCTATGGTCGTATGCGGCGAGCTCGCCGCCTCGAACCCGCGATATCCCAGTCCCGTCTTCCTCTCACCGCGAGCCAGGGCCACGTCGCATAGCTCGCCGCCGATCTCGGCGCGATAGACCGGGAAACTAGCCCCGATCCGCCTGGCGCCCGACAGAGAGCGGAAGGTATCCTCCGCCAGGCCGGCCACGACGTAATCCTTGTCGTGCGGGGCCGCGCCGCGAATCCTGTCCCGCACCCAGCCGCCCGCTATGTAAAGCCTGCCGCCCGCGTCCTTTATCATCCCAGCGAACTCGGACTCATCCACCTGATGCCCCTCCCGGAGAGGAATTTGGGAAACACCGATCTATGCCGATTCGATCTCAGCCGTGCGTTGACGCGCACGGGGCGCCGCGCTCCCCTTGGGCTAGCCCAGTATGGCCTCGGCGTCGGCGTACACGCTCCACATGTCGAACGCCTCGGCGACGGCCGCCACCGTCAGCTTCCCGCAGTACACCGATAGCCCGCGCGCCAGCGCCGCGCTGTTCTGGCACGCGCGAAGAGCTCCTTTGTCGGCCAGTGCTATGCCGTAGCGCGCCGTCGCGTTGGAGAGGGCCGTCGTCGATGTTCTGGCGTAAGCCCCAGGCATGTTCGCCACGCAATAGTGCACGACGCCCTCCTCGACGAACACGGGCTCGTCGTGAGTGGTCGGGCGGGACGTCTCCGCCACTCCCCCCTGGTCTATCGCCACGTCCACGAACACCGACCCCGGAGTCATGGAGCGCAGGTGCTCCCTGGTGATCAGTTTCGGAGCGGCGGCGCCCCTCGGAAGCAGCACGGCCCCGACGACTATGTCGGAGTCCCCGATCTCGCGGGCGATGGTGTGCGGATCGCTGTATATCGGCACGCAGTTGGCGGGCATGATCTCCGACAGATACTCGAGCCGCCTGTGGCTGACGTCGGCTATGACGACCCTGGCCCCGAGGCCGGCCGCCATCTTGGCCGCGTTAGTGCCGACCACCCCGCCGCCCAGAACGAACACCTTCGCCGGCGGGACGCCGGGTACGCCCATGGGCAGAACTCCGCTGCCGCCGAACGCCTTCCCGAGGTAGAATGAGCCCATGATCACTGACATCCTCCCCGCGACCTCGCTCATCGGCTGAAGCAGGGGCAGCCCCCACGGCTCCGATACCAGCTCGTAGGCCACGCATATCGCCTTGGATTCGAGGCACGCCTCAGTCAGCGGTCTGTTCGCCGCGAAGTGGAAGTACGTGTACAACAACTGTGACTCCCTCATCAGGGGATACTCCTCCGGCAGAGGTTCCTTGACCTTGACTATCATGTCGCAGCTCTTCCATACGCTCCTGGCGTCGCCGAGTATCATGGCGCCGGCTGCGGCGTACTCATCGTCCGCGAACCCGGACTGGAGCCCGGCGCCATGCTCGACTGACACCGAGTGTCCAGCCCTGACATACGACAGAGTGGACGCAGGGGTGAGCCCGACGCGATACTCTCTGTTTTTTATCTCTTTAGGGCATCCAATCTTCACAATAAAACCCTCCTTGATAATTTTAAAATTACTTATTACATCAAACGAACGAACACTGTTCCTCTCCCGCCATCACTGGCAAAATTCAGCCGAACAGGCATCCCCCGCTTCTATTGTAATGGCGCAAGGGTATTATGCGCAATATTGCCCATGCCTTATTTGGTATAAACAGGTTGCGATAATGGGTCATCAATATGATATCGGAGGAGTGGGGGAGGGTGTGCCGCCCCGTGTCAGCGTTTCTACAGCCCCCTTATCACGGGGGAGAGCCTCTTGTAGAGCGGGAACGTCAGGAGCGCCGCGATGGACGCCTTCAAGAGGTTGAAGGGGAGCACCGTCGTCAGCACGATCTTAGGCATCGTGGCGGCGTAGGGGTTGACGGCCTGATACATGCCGATCAGCGTGTCGATCGGGATGATGCGGCTGTAGAGCGGTATCAGCACGAAATAATTGGCCAGAACGGCCGCCAGAGACGTCGCGAATATGCCTGCGGCCAGGGAGAGCAGGGCGCCTCGGATGGTCTTCCTCCTCCTGTATATTAGGCCTGCCGGCACGACATACGCCGCGCCTATCGTAAAGCTCGCCATCTCCCCTATCCCACCCGTCGAGGTGTGGGTGACGTTTACGGCGTTCTTGATCAGCTCGACGAGCACGCCGGACCACGGGCCTATGGCGAACGAGGAGATGAGCGCCGGCACGTTCGAGATGTCCATCTTCATGAACGGCGGGAATATCGGGAGGGCGAAGTCGAGGAACATCAGGACCGACGCTATGGCGGACATGATAGCCGTGGTTGTTACCTCTCTCGCTGTGAAGGAAGTTTTCGCTGGCGCCGGCAATATCCAAAACCTCCGCAAAATGCGCGCATTTATCGTTACCACCATATCATATGCATATCCCGGTTTCATGTCAAATTTCCAATCAAAATATCACGGCTGCCGCGCCCGCTGCGCGTGGAGCGGTGCGAAATAGGCAAAAAAGTGATGATTTTTGGAGCGAAGCGTATATAATTGCACATATGACTTGATCCCAAAGAGACGAAGGACAATTTGCGGAGCCATAGCGGAGAGCAAACCACCGGTCTCCCGGCACGCCGGCGCGGGGGAATTTGGAGGATGCCCGATGGAATCGGAACCTGCGGTTCAAAACGTTTAGATGTCGTTTTGGCCATTTAATCGGTGCTTCAACAACTCATATCAGGGAGGTATGTGCAAATGAAAAGCGTCAAGGGAACGAGGACGGAGGTAAACCTGATGAAGGCGTTTGCCGGGGAGTCGCAGGCGCGCAATCGTTACACGTATTACGCCTCTGCGGCGAAGAACGAGGGCTACAAGCAGATAGAATTTATCTTCTCCGAGACGGCGGATCAGGAGAAGGAGCACGCGAAGCGCCTGTTTCGCTTCATGGACGGCCCGGGGGAGATAGAGATCACCGCGTCATACCCCGCCGGCCCGGAGCGCGACACCCTGAGTAACCTCAGGGACGCCGCCGCTGGAGAGAACCACGAGCACACCCACATGTACCCGGAGTTCGCCAAAGTAGCGGAGGAGGAGGGGTTCCCGGAGATCGCCGCCGTCATGAGGGCAATCGCCGTCGCGGAGAAATTCCACGAGGAGCGCTATCTGGGCCTGGCTAAAAACATCGCCGAGGGGAAGGTGTTCAAGAAGGACACCAAGATCAAGTGGCGCTGCCGGAACTGCGGCTGCGTCGTCGAGTCCGCCGAGGCCCCGGCGAAGTGCCCGGCCTGCGACCATCCCCAGGCCCACTTCGAGATGCTTGGCGTCAACTGGTAGTACCGATTTGAAATCAAAGGCCTGAGGGGTGGAGCGTTAAAACCAGTTTGGAGGACCGCGAGAGCCGCATCAAAAACAGCCTGTTGATCGCGAATTGGTATAAGCGCCGCGGCCTCTCCCGTTTCGGCCTGATCCGCGCGTATTCGCCGGGGGATAAAATAAGGGGTTTCGAGGGTAATGGTACCTCGGAGCCCCTTTTCGATGATCCGAGGGGATGGGTCAAATTATTATATGTCCCGGCAATGACCGGGGCATTTTTTTGCTCAATGCTTGGGTTTTTTATTATCGTTATAAATCAGAATCTGCTGGATCACGTTGTAAATCATTCCGACTTCGTTCTCCGAACGCCCTTGCAGCTTTACGTCATAGGTGCCCATGTAATTGATTGAGACGTGTAACCTCATTAGCGATGAAGGCATGAAGAACGGGACGTTTGTTTTTCCAATGGTGCCCCGTCTTTTGTTTTATATCGTACCTACCGTTTGCCTCTGCCTAAAAAGTATGGGTATCATTGAATTTCTTGATGGTTTTATATGGCATGTATCTTTCAGGCACATCATGACATCCTATTATTAATTGACACTCTTGGTATTATAAAATATTATTTGATATGGTGATAATGTTTCGAAATTTGTCAGCAGTCCGGGCGCGTTGCGGACGCGCCTCTGTAATGTGAGGAGCAGATTGATGAGCGGACAATTCTGTCACAGCTGCGGAGCTTCCATTGGCGACGACGACGTGTTCTGCCGCAGGTGCGGTACGAAGAGGAAGACCGATATCTTGGATGTCCCCTCCGATGCCGCGCCGGAGATGGAGGAGTCGCGGTTCTGCTTCAACTGCGGAGCTCGCCTTGTCGCGGGCGGGCGATTCTGCCATAACTGCGGAGTTTCCCAGACCGATCCGGCACAGAAGAGCTTCGGGAACCCTTTGGCGCATTCTCGCTCACAGTACCGCCGGGAGTATAGACCGGGATTGCCCGCGAAGAAGAGGAGCGTTTTTCGAGTGCTTGTGTCATTCCTCCTGTTTCTGGCGGTCGTCGTCGGCGCGTGTTTTGCCGCGTACATGTATTTTCTCCGCGACATACCGTGGAGGGATGTGGTTGCGCTCATCACCGGACGCGGGAGCGAGTCCGCCAGGGAGGAGAGCGTGGTGCCTCTTACGCCGGAGGAGAGGGAGCTCGCCGGGATTTCGATGGACATGGGTGCTACCGCGTCCGCGGATGCCGAGGTCTCTGAGGACGCATCTCGGGAGGCCGGATCTCCCGCGCCGGGTGAAATCCCGTCCGCCGATCATACTACCTTGCCTCCCGCGATGCTTCGCTACGCCTGGTCCCAGCCGGATGAGAGCGGTTTCAGCCAGCCCGTGGTCATAGATCAGTCGGGGGATTTCGTGCGGGATGCGACGTTCACGGGCGTGGTCATGGGCAATCGCGTACGTATGCGCGCTGAGCCGAACACCACGTGCGACACGATGAGGCACTTCAGCAGGGATGCCCTTCTGGACGTCGTAGGGCGCTATTCGTCCGCCAACGACAGGCATTTCTGGTTCAACGTCCGCTCCGACGGGAAGATTGGGTGGATATACGGCGAATTCCTGCGCGTAATAGAGTCCCCGAAGGCGCCATAAAGCCCCTCTGACTCGCGAATTGGCGGAACAGCAGCCGGGGAGGACGCCAGTCCGCCAAGCGCCTTCGGCACCGTCCCGGCGTCAATAAGCCTCATCAAGGGCCGGCTGCGAGCCCATCTTGAAGTGGGAGAGGCGCTTCTTCATCTCCTCGACTGAGCCGGACATGTTCTCCGCGGATACGGAGACCGAGTCACCTATGGATGAAGCCCGTTCGCTCAGGCCATGCAAGTCCGACATCTTCCGCGATATCTGCTCCGTGCTTCTGTTTATCGCCTCCATAGCGTTCGTTATCTCGGCGCTCGACGCCGCCTGTTCCTGCGCGATGGCAGCGATCCCCTGGATGGATTCGTTCGTGCTGGTTATCTCCGCCAGCGCTGAGTTCAGCCCCGTGACAGCGACGTTCGCCGTGGACATGATTTGCTTCACGATCTCGACGGAATCCTCCGTCGCCGATATCGCGTCTCCCGCGTTGTGGCTGAGGGCCGACACGAGGGCCTCCACGCTCTTTGACGCGTTGCGTGACTCTTCGGCGAGCTTGCGGACCTCATCCGCGACGACGGCAAAACCCCTTCCCGCCTCCCCTGCCCTGGCAGCCTCAATTGCCGCGTTCAAGGCGAGGAGATTCGTCTGGTCCGCGATAGACGCGATGACGTCCATGAAGTTGGATATTTCGGAGACCGAGCCGGACAATTCTCGGATTTTCCTCTGGTTCTCGAGCGTTCTCTCATCTACTATACTGATGTGGCTGACGAGGTCGTTTACGGTTAGGACCGCTTCTTTCGAGATTTTCGTGGTCTTGGCGAGCGAGTCCGCGCCGTCTATGGACATCTTTGCCACGGAATTTGCCCCGTGCGCCATCTCCAATATGTTCCGGCTGCCCCTCTCGACCGCCTCGGCGTTGGCGTCGCACAGGCGTGAGACCTCGTCGATGAGCGACTTGGTCTGGATCATCGCGTCGCTGTTGTCCCGCGAGAGAGCGGTCAGCATACCCGTGTTCTCGGTGATCGAGTCAGACGTGTTCACCACTTGCCAAAGGGAACCCCTCTGGGAGGAGATCATGCTGGACAGCGACATGACGAGCGATCCCAGCTCGTTTCTTCCCTCGTAGTCAAAGTCCTCCGATGTGATCGTGAGGTCGCCGCCCCTGCCTCTCTCAGTGAGATGGACTATCCTCTCCAGCGGCTTCGATATCCTCCCAGCGAGCCAGAAGGAGACGGCTGACGCAAACGCCAGCACCGCCAGCGAAATCGATCCCACCGCCTTCATCGAGGATGTTATCGCCTGATACATGCTGCTCAGGGATTTTCCCGTGAAGAGCATTCCCACGATCTTGCCCGACCCCGGATCCTTGATGGGGGAATAGTGGGCCAAGTACGGAATGCCGAATATCTCCAACGTGTCGGAATAATCTTCACCCTTTTGCAGGACCTTATCGACCACGGATTGAGACGCGTCCGTGCCCACGACTCTCCGGCCGTTTTCCCGCAACGTCGTGTTGATCCTTGTTTTATCGGCGAACACGGTGGCCTCGGTTCCGAAAAGAGCCTTCACCTTATCGACCAGATCCTGATTCTCCAGAGACATCGCGGTTCTGAGCATCCCGACGATTTCACCGTTATACCTGACAGGAGTGCCGCAGTAGTAACCGAGTTTTGTGGACGTCGCGGTCATGAACATCTCATAGGCATTGCCCCGAAACGCGTTTTTCACGTCCGCGTCGTTACCGATGTTGTCGCCGATCCTCTCCTTGTCGTGGGGGCGCGCGAGAACTAGGCCGTCAGCGGCGGCTATTACCAGGATATCTGTGCCGCTCGCGTCCATCAGCGGCTTCGTCAAATTATAAATGCCCTTTGAGTTCCTTTCGCTCATAAGCAGGGCAAGTTCGGTCATTTCAGCCAGCTTGTCCCTGAACGCGCGAGTCTGGATCATCTTGTCCGACAGTGTCCTCTCAAAGCCGTCAGCGGCGCGAACTGTCTCCTCGTAGGCGCTCGCCCGCATGTAGCCGTTGAAATAGCGCATCGCGGCGATTGACGTGCAGACTACGGATACCAGGACCAGAAGGAAGGAGACTATGATAATCTGCGTTCCAATTTTCAAGTTCTTAAACAAGTATACGACCTCCCTAATTCACTGTTGGAACGAATTAGCCGCGCTGAAGCTATGTTCGGCGAGGTATGACAGACAAAACGAAGCACTCCACCCGCGCAAATCGCCGTAGAACGCCATTTAGCCGACCCCAGCCCTAGTGTTTGCTATATTAACATTTTATAAATTTTTTAACAAGTAAGTCTCTATGCGCCTACAGATTTGTACAAATTTTACGCTTAAATCAAACATATGAGTGATAGCAATGCTTTAGCGTCTGCCCACTGTACTGTAACCTGACATTATCACCGTCCGGTGACAGGCTTCAAAAGATATCTTGACATAGCTGGGGAGGCCTGATATGATTTCCCTCACTTCTGCTCAGCGGGCAGTGTTGTGTCCGTGCGTGTGTTTATGCGGGGGAGTTGGATTTGAAAATTCCATTTTTATATTATGGATGCGAATGTCGAAGATAAAACTTCGGACAACTTAATGGAAGGAGGAGACAATTTGCCAAGTATTGCGCAGCTTATCAGGCATGGCCGCAAGGACAAGAGGACGAGGTCGACCGCTCCTGCGCTTCAGGAGAACCCGCAGCGCAGGGGGGTGTGCACTCGCGTCTACACGGTCACCCCAAAAAAGCCAAACTCGGCTCTTCGCAAGGTCGCTCGTGTGCGTCTGACGAACGGCATAGAGATTACGGCTTACATTCCGGGAATCGGGCACAATCTTCAGGAGCACTCCGTCGTTCTGGTGCGCGGAGGCCGCGTGAAGGACCTGCCGGGTGTTCGCTATCACATTGTTCGCGGTACGCTGGACTGCGGCGGGGTCGAAAACCGTAAGCAGAGCCGTTCGAAGTACGGCGCGCGTACGCCTAAAAAATAGGAGAGGAGCATTATATATGCCGCGTAAAGGGCATGTCAGGCCGAGGGTTACACCGCCGGATTCGGTGTTTTCCAACGCCTCAATAGCTAAATTCGTAAATTGTCTCATGCTGGACGGGAAGAAGAGCACCGCCGAGCGCATACTTTATGGGGCTCTCGACATCGCCTCCTCTCGGCTCAGCATCGAGCCCGTTGAGGTGTACGAAAAGGCCATGAACAACGTCAGGCCGCAGATAGAGGTCCGTCCGCGGCGCGTTGGCGGCGCCACGTACCAGGTTCCGGTCGAGATCCGCCCGGACAGGGCTCAGGCGCTCGCGATCAGGTGGATTATCCAGTACTCGCGCGCGAGGAAGGGCATCCCCATGGTGGAGCGCCTCGCCAGGGAGTTGGCCGACGCGTGCAAGGGGGAGGGCGGCTCCGTCAAAAAACGCGAGGACACGCACCGCATGGCCGAGGCGAACAGGGCTTTTGCGCACTACCGCTGGTAGCGCCAGGTCTTGCTGGTAGCGATGGACGCACGCATTATGAAGTTTACGGTGTAAAAATACCATATGGCAAAAATTGATCTTTCAACGATTCGCAATATAGGAATAGCGGCACATATAGACGCCGGAAAGACCACCACAACCGAGCGTATCCTCTTTTATACCGGACGCAAGCACAGGCTGGGGGAGGTTCATGAGGGCGCGGCGACGATGGACTGGATGGAGCAGGAGCGCGAACGCGGCATCACCATCACGTCCGCCGCCACGACCTGTCATTGGGGCGATTCTCTTATCAATATAATTGATACGCCCGGGCACGTGGACTTCACTGTGGAGGTCGAGCGCTCCATGAGGGTGCTCGACGGCGCGGTGTCTGTCTTCTGCGCGGTTGGAGGCGTGGAGCCGCAGTCGGAGACAGTCTGGCGCCAGGCCGATAAGTACCATGTCCCGCGCGTTGCCTTTATCAACAAGATGGACCGCGTAGGGGCGGATTTCGCGTCCGTCGTGGGCGAGATGAGGGAAAGGCTCGGGGCGCGCGCCATTCCCATCCAGATGCCGATAGGCGTTGAGGATGGTTTCGTCGGCATGGTCGACCTCGTCAACTTCAAGGCGATCGTGTACTCCGACGATCTCGGCCAGGATTACAAGCACGCGGACGTGCCCCCTCAGCTCATGGAGGAGGCGGCCGCGGCCAGGGAGGCCATGATAGAGTTCCTGGCGGATTTCGACGACGAGCTGATGGCATTGTTCCTGGACGGTGGCGAGATACCGGTGGAGATGATAAAGAGGGTTCTCCGCAAGAGCACCATATCACTGGACATAGTGCCGGTCCTGTGCGGCTCCGCGTTTAAGAACAAGGGTGTCCAACCCCTTCTGGACGCGGTCGTGGAGTACCTCCCCAGCCCGGTCGATCTGCCCCCGCTTTACGGCTCAGACCCCGATGACCCAGAGAAAAGCGTCCTGGTAGCCCCGGACGAGGACGCTCCGTTCGCGGCCCTGGCGTTCAAGATAATGGTCGATCCCTTTGTTGGACGGCTGGCGTTCTGCAGGGTGTACTCGGGCAGGATAACCAACGGCTCCACGGTCTACAACGTCACGACCAGAAAGCGCGAGCGGGTCGGCAGGATTTTGCGGATGCACGCTAACAAGCGCGAGGAGATGGAGTCAGCGACGGCCGGCATGATCGTCGCCATCCCCGGATTGAAGCAGGTTCGCACGGGAGATACCATCTGCTCGGAGAGCGAGCCGGTCATGCTGGAGAACCTCGTGTTCCCGGAGCCGGTCATAGACCTCTCGGTGGAACCGATGAGCAAGGCCGATCAGATCAAACTCGCGAAGGGCCTGGAGGCACTCTCTGAGGAGGATCCGACCTTCAGGGTGTCGGTCAGTGAGGAGAGCGGCCAGACCATCATAGCGGGGATGGGCGAGCTTCACCTGGACATCATAGTGGACAGGCTGAAGCGCGAGTTCAATGTGGAGGTCAAGGTGGGCCGCCCGCAGGTCGCGTACCGAGAGGCCGTCAGGACGCCATCGCGAGCGCAGGGAAAGTTCGTCAGGCAGAGCGGCGGGCACGGCCAGTACGGGGACGTCGTCCTAGAGTTGGAGCCCCTCGAGGGGCATACCGGCTACGAATGGGTCGACAAGATCATCGGAGGCACGATCCCTAAGCAGTTCATCCCGGCGGCTCAGAAGGGAGTCGAGGAGGCCATGAACAACGGCATCCTCGGGGGGTATCCCGTGATAGGCGTCAGGGTCTCGATAGTCGACGGGAGCTATCACGACGTCGACAGCTCGGACATGGCGTTCCGTATAGCCGGTTCCATGGCCTTCAAGGAGGCCATGAGGCAGGCGAGTCCAGTGCTCATGGAGCCGGTAATGAGCGTGGAGGTCGTGATGCCGGAGGAGTACATGGGTGACGTCATCGGCGACCTCTCGTCCAGGCGGGGTAAGGTGGAGGGCATGGGCGTTCGGGCGAACGCCAGGGTAGTCAAGTCCTTTGTCCCCCTGTCGGAGATGTTCGGGTACGCGACGGATTTGAGGAGCAAGACCTCCGGGCGCGCGTCGTATACCATGACCTTCGACCACTATGAGGAAGTGTCCCAGGACATCGCGGACAAGCTGCTGAAGCGGTAGGGCATAATTTAATTTTACACAAAATTTACAGGAGGCTTGAGAGAGATGGCAAAGGCGAAGTTTGAGAGGAACAAGCCGCATTTGAACATAGGGACGATAGGGCATATCGACCACGGCAAGACGACGCTGACAGCGGCGATAACGAAGACGCTCGCGCGCCGTGGATTTGCGGATTTCACGCCGTTCGACATGATCGACAAGGCGCCGGAGGA